>NZ_WTKZ01000129.1:0-929 GCF_011378805.1 Pseudoalteromonas sp. Z9A6 | reverse complement strand
CTAATGCCGTTCACTTAAGGTGAGCGGCTTTTTTATTTCTAGCGTACCGCTGTGGTCTTGGCTTGACTGCACGAGGAAAACCTCGATCCCTTCGAGGCTCTAGAATTAGGCTTTCTGCCATCGCATAAAAGTATTTTAATTGACGTGGTATGGCTCCAGGTGTTGAATAAGGTAATCCAACAAGCAACCTCATTATTTGAGCTAAACTACCATTGAAACTCAGTTGGTACGGTAAATAATCACCTTTTAATGTGTGGCACATTTTTACCATCTGATATCGCACCATATTATAAGTAAGCAACACCCCCCACAGCTCTTGCTTTACAAGCGCTGGTAAGCGACTTCTTAATGTTAATCGATTGCCCAGCATATATTGCTTTTGTTCCCGATAACCAAGCTCTATCTCCCAGCGGTGACTGTACAAATCACCTATATCGGCTGATAGATATCGCATCGGATCTGTCATAGATGTCATCACACTATATGATTTCCCCTTTATTTTTCGAGTCACTAACCTCGCGATTAAGGTGTTAGGCAGCGTTGGCCACATCTTTCTTGCTCTTGGGTTGCTACTAAGTTGGACTAATTTATCATTACGCCCTAATGTTTGAATAACTTCATATTGCACATTTTTTTTCAGGGGGATTAGCCAATGGCGTTCACTGCCAGTTGTTTGCCATTTATGTAAAAGCCCTAAAGAATAGAAACCTTTGTCGAATAAAGTGAGACTGTTATCGGGTGTGGTTTCTATAAGCTTTTCAGCCAGCACCATTTCATTGACCTTGTAATCATCAAAAGCACTCCCCGTGATTAGGTGGCTGCTTAGCTCCATTTGACACACCATTCTGACCTGTGGGTATTGTGTATTAGTCGGTTTTGTAAAGGCTTCATTGTTTTGGGGTGAGTCATCCGTACGCCAAACGACACCA
>NZ_WTKZ01000128.1:0-998 GCF_011378805.1 Pseudoalteromonas sp. Z9A6 | reverse complement strand
CCGTTGAAAAGTTAGCACAGCAGTTTCAAACATCTGAAGTAACCATTCGAAAAGATTTAACCGCGCTTGAAAAAAGTGGCTTATTGCTGCGCCGTTACGGCGGTGCTATTGCTCTGCCTAAAGAAATTGTTAGCGATGAAATAGATTCAAAGCGCAAAGTCGCAATAGCAAAAGCTGCAGCAAAACTTATAAAAGATCATAACCGCATTATTATTGATAGCGGGCGTACCACAGCAGCTATGATCCCTGAGCTTGCTGATAAGCGTGGGCTAGTTGTTATGACCAACGCTATTAAAGTAGCGAGTCGTTTATTAGCACTCGAGAACGAGCCGACACTTTTAATGACCGGCGGAACGTGGGATCCACATTCTGAGTCATTTCAGGGGCAAGTTGCTGAAAATGTATTATGTTCTTACGACTTTGATCAGCTATTTATTGGCGCTGACGGCATAGATGTAAAGCGTGGTACTACTACCTTTAATGAGCTAGTTGGTTTGAGCCAAGTAATGGCAAAAGCCGCTCGTGAAGTAATTGTAATGGTTGAATCAGATAAGATTGGCCGAAAAATACCAAATTTAGAATTACCGTGGAAAATAGTAACCACATTAATAACCGACAATGGCTTAGCAGACGATAAACGCAAAGCAATTGAGGCGTGTGGTGTAAAACTAATTTGCGCAGAGATTATGGAATAGCTACTTAGTAGCAAGCATTTAAAATTAATGGAGACACTATGTGTGGAATAGTTGGGGCAGTTGCAGAACGTCCAGTAAACAAAATTTTAGTTGAAGGCCTTAAACGTCTTGAATACCGTGGTTATGATTCAGCAGGCGTAGCATTGCTTGATGGTAACACACTTAATACTGTTAAAGCAGTAGGTAAAGTAGTAAACGTAGAAGCTGCACTTGAGAAAGCTGGCGTTAGCGGTCATACAGGTATTGCACACACACGCTGGGCAACACACGGTAGCGTTACTGAAGAAAACGCACACCCGCATG
>NZ_WTKZ01000127.1:0-1061 GCF_011378805.1 Pseudoalteromonas sp. Z9A6 | reverse complement strand
GCTGGTTCAGGTATTAGCACTGTGTGCTCTCTGTCATGCTCTTCCAAAGAAGGGTAAGTGGAGTAAACTGTCCCAGAATCCTCCAGCTCTGATGCTCCAGCAAACTGACCAGCGGCTTCAGCAGTCAGTTCAACAGACTAATCAGCAGCTTCCTCAGAAGATTCAGTTTCAGAAGCAAGTAGCGAAGGCTGAGCCTTTGGACAGATGTTCTGTAGCTGATTCTGAGCAGATCCAATGTGGACAACCTGGTATCAGTAGTGCTGAATGTGAAGCTATCAACTGCTGCTTTAGTGGACAGCAGTGTTACTATGGGAAGACCGTGACTGTCCAGTGTATAAGAGATGGTCAGTTTGTGGTAGTGGTGGCTAGAGATGTTACACTGCCTCGACTGAGTCTGGATTCAGTCAGTTTACTGGGAGGAAGTGACCCAGCTTGCAGTCCTGTGGGGTCCACACCTTCCTTTGCTGTATACCAGTTCCCTGTGACTGCATGTGGCACAAGAGTGATGGAGGACAGTGGTTATGTGGTGTATGAGAACAGAATGAGCTCCTCGTATGAAGTGGGGATTGGACCACTTGGTTCAATCACAAGGGACAGTCACTTTGAGCTTCTCTTCCAGTGTAGGTACTCTGGCACTTCTGTGGAAGCTCTGGTTGTGGAGGTCAACACTGTTCCTCCACCTCCACCAGTAGCTGCCCCTGGACCCCTCAGGGTGGAGCTTAGACTGGCCAATGGTCAGTGTGTCACCAAAGGGTGTGCAGAAGGGGATGAGGCCTACACGTCCTACTACAGTGATGCTGATTATCCCATCACAAAAGTCCTGCGGGAGCCTGTGTATGTTGAGGTGCACATTGTGGAGAGGACTGACCCCAACATTGTCCTGATGCTGGGACACTGCTGGGCAACTTCCGCCCCCAATCCACTCAGTCTACCCCAGTGGGACCTTCTGGTTGATGGATGCCCTTACCAGGATGACCGTTACCTGACCACATTGGTTCCAGTGACTGGCTCTTCTGGTCTTCAGTTCCCAACCCACTACAAGCGCTTCATTGTGAAGATGT
>NZ_WTKZ01000126.1:0-1064 GCF_011378805.1 Pseudoalteromonas sp. Z9A6 | reverse complement strand
CTAAAAAAGATCCTTAGAAAATAATTTGTCTTGGTGAATAGTTACATTTATTTTAGGATTATTTGACAAAAAGCAAGATCTGTTAACTTAATTGTTATGCAAAATATAATTTAAAGGCACTGACTCAATGACAATCAAAACACAAATAAGTGTAATTTCTGCTGTAATCACCATCCTGTCTTTTAATACACTAGCTAAAGCTAACCACGAAATAGTAAATGACGACATAATAAAAATACAGCGTGCAGCGCTTGCTAAAAACACCGCTAATAAAGGTTTTGGGCCACAATCACCACGCAATATTGATAATTATAAAGGCGAAAACACGGCAGTTTTCTCTCATGCCCCAACTTCATCAAATATGAACTTATGTAATATACACTTTCATAAAAATGCTGAACATGCCGGTGGCGAATTTAGCAAATATGCAGGAAATGGTAATGGAAAAGGTTTTCATAGTGGCTACTTATATTCAGGCTCTTTAACTAAAGGTGAAAGTAAACCAGCAAAAATTGAAATTTGTCCAAGCGAACACGGCGCACTCTCAGTCGGCGACACTATTGAAGTTCACAATGTTCATAGCAGTGCAATGGTTAAACCTGGCCCTACACTGGGTAGTTGTTTGAGTGATTCGATTAAAAATCCGCAACTACGTGTTGAAGCTCAAGTATATGTATTAGTAAACGATGCTAACGCACTTGATTTTGCTCAAATAAGTAACGTGTCATCGGTTAATGGCTATTACCAAGCAGCGAATGCACTTACTAATACTGGTGAAGCAGTTATTTATACCGGCTCTACCACTGGCCCTGGTTACAATGAGGCAGGCTCTCCTTTCCAAGTAACATGGTCAGTTAAACCAAAAGTAGCAAAGGTTGATATAAACAGTGTTGGTAAATGGTGTGAAAGTAACGCCTTTGATGAAGATCATGCCCACGGCGTACGCAATCTCGTAATAAATCCTGCACTACTCTCTAAAATCAAATAATTAAAATTTAGCCAAATAAACACAACCCACTAATTAGCTGTCTCTTGATCACAAGTCTGACTCAAGAGATTTTGCT
>NZ_WTKZ01000125.1:0-1094 GCF_011378805.1 Pseudoalteromonas sp. Z9A6 | reverse complement strand
ATGGCAAAAGAAAAGTTTGAACGCGTAAAACCGCACGTAAACGTTGGTACAATCGGCCACGTTGACCACGGTAAAACTACACTAACTGCAGCAATCACTAACGTACTTGCAAAAGTATACGGCGGTGTTGCTAAAGATTTCGCATCAATCGATAACGCTCCAGAAGAGCGCGAACGTGGTATCACTATTTCAACGTCTCACGTTGAATACGATACACCTACACGTCACTACGCACACGTAGATTGTCCTGGTCACGCCGATTATGTTAAAAACATGATCACTGGTGCTGCTCAAATGGACGGCGCGATCTTAGTAGTTGCTGCGACAGATGGCCCTATGCCACAAACGCGTGAGCACATCCTTCTTTCTCGTCAGGTTGGCGTTCCTTACATCATCGTATTCATGAACAAATGTGACATGGTTGATGACGAAGAGCTACTTGAACTAGTAGAAATGGAAGTTCGTGAACTTCTTTCTGAATACGATTTCCCAGGTGATGACTTACCTCTAATCGCTGGTTCTGCGCTTAAAGCGTTAGAAGGCGAGAAAGAGTGGGAAGATAAGATTGTTGAGCTTGCAAACGCACTTGATTCTTACATCCCAGAGCCAGAGCGTGACATCGATAAGCCATTCATCATGCCTATCGAAGACGTTTTCTCAATCCAGGGTCGTGGTACTGTTGTAACTGGTCGTGTTGAAGCTGGTATCATCCGCATCAATGACGAAGTAGAAATTGTTGGTATCAATGATACAACTCGTTCTACTTGTACTGGTGTTGAAATGTTCCGTAAGCTTCTTGACGAAGGTCGTGCTGGCGAAAACATCGGCGCACTTCTACGTGGTACTAAGCGTGAAGACGTTGAACGTGGTCAAGTACTAGCTAAGCCTGGTTCAATCAACCCACACACAACATTCACTTCAGAAGTATACGTACTTTCTAAAGATGAAGGTGGTCGTCATACTCCATTCTTCAAAGGTTACCGTCCACAGTTCTACTTCCGTACAACTGACGTAACAGGTGACGTACAGTTACCAGAAGGCGTAGAAATGGTAATGCCTGGTGATAACATCAAGATGACAGTAACTCTAATCGC
>NZ_WTKZ01000124.1:0-1282 GCF_011378805.1 Pseudoalteromonas sp. Z9A6 | reverse complement strand
GGGCTGAGGGATCCCCACTTTATCCAGCGGCCTCTTTTTCGTAATTCAAAATAAAGTTTTTTAAACTTTTTTCTATATAGCTTTGTGTAATACGTCTCTTACATAGCTTTATGACTTGCTTGGCTAAGGTTAAAAATGAAAGAACTCGGCGATTCTTAACGCTATTTGCTTGAAATTTTATATGCCACTTTCTTTTTTCTGCTTCACACCCTATAAACCATAACGCAGTGCTCGCTATTGTGGCTATCAAGCATAATATTCCTATTCTATTTATGCCGGTGCTTTTACTAAAACGCCACGAAAAACCATATCTCAAACTTTTGTCATCGCGGAAATTTTGCTCTATTTGCATTCTTTTACTATATAAACCAACTACTCGCTTACTCGTCATTGTATTGTCTGATGTCGCGAGTAACCATGGCTCTTTAGCTAAGTTTTGATACATTTTTGTATCTTTCGTAAATCTGCTTTTTCCTTTTCTTCCTTTATTTTTTCCATGATATACGTGTAAAAATGCATCGCATGCTGTCGGGCTGGACTGAGTTAGTCGTGCTTGACCTAACGCCTTAGGTATATCGCTGGCACCAGCCCTAAGTTGTTTTAATGTATGCCATTGTGATTGCATGGCTAGTTTACACTTCATTGAGCCTCTTAATCGACCTATCATATGCCAACCAAGTTCGCGTACTTTACTATACCAAGGCGTAAGAAAGCCGCCGTCTGTTACAATATAGACACTAGGATGTCGTCCAAGCACTTCATAAAGTTCATCTAAAAACAGGCTGTTGGTTGCTGGGCTATCAAAATCCTTCTGCTCAACAATCATGTTATAAATCACGATAGAGCGCCCATCCACAAGTAAGCTTGCTCGCAGTAAGTGATAGTCGTGACCACAGGCACCGCTCCAGTCAACGGCAATTGCAAGCATGGGTAAAGAGTCAATAATAGGATGAGCTAATGCTTCATAGATAGCGACCCTTTCATTGTAGAGGTGAGTATTTTTTAAGAAGCGATCAACGCGTTTTATTTTATGTTTTACATCCACAGCGCCAGACAAATTTCTGCCGATTTCAGTTAAGGTAAGTTTATTGCCCGAAATTAATGCATTACTGCAGCTTAGTAATGTTTTTACTCTGGCATTATTGAATGGCGCTAATGCATGTTTAAAGTACTTATGGCAAACTGATGTCTCAGGCATAGCAGTTGTGACTTATGTGGGTTGTGGTGATTTACATAAGATCATAAATTGCTGTGCCTGTCACGTTTTGGGGATTCGTCAGCC
>NZ_WTKZ01000123.1:0-1304 GCF_011378805.1 Pseudoalteromonas sp. Z9A6 | reverse complement strand
AAGCTTCCGCGTCCTGCTCACGCCCCTTACCTACATCCATGTCATAGGTAGGTACTTAAGAAAAACATTAAGTACAGCCTTAAAAATTTGGCTCTACCCCATACTGAAATACTCCTGTTTTTCGATCGCGTTTGGGGTGTGCCCTAGCTGCATTTTTCCTCAGAAAGTCAAATGCTCCATTAACTGCATTTAACAATCCTTTCCTATGCTTCCTAATAATCGCTGTTAATATGGCAATCCACCAAACACCCGTTGTTTTTGCTACTGTCATTGTAGACATTTCAGTTTTAAATATCTTTTCAATACAGCCAGTTAAAAATCTTTTAAGCGTGGTTACTATTAAACTTACATAAATTAGCGCCTCTTGTAAGGTTGCGTTTGATGTTTGAAAGCCGCGTAAATTATTATAAGACTTACACTCCTTAAAAAGTAATTCAACCTGCCAGCGTAACCTATATAATTTGCCTATTTCAGTCGCTGTAAATTCATCAATAGATAAATTAGTGACTAAAAATGTATATTGTTTTTCTTTTTTTGACCAATACCCAACGACTCTTGTTAGCTTGTTTTTTATGCTAACATTCATATCAATAAGATCATTTTTAGGTAATTCGGGAAGCAATTCACATAACTTTGGGGAATGACTTCCTGTTAATTCCTGTCCATTTTGCTTAAAAGCATTATGTACTCTGACTGCTTTTAATCCCTTCGCTCTTAATACGTAAAATCCTCCTGCTTTATCTAATTCATGAATATAACTACCTGAATAATATCCTCTATCAGCAAGTAACAACTGTCCTTTCAACTCTTTAAATGTTGGAAGTTCTTCACGTTCAGAGTAACTGTCTGGTGTTATACCTGCTTTTTCAAAGCAACCTTGCGTTAAATTTAAAGTAGCATGCAATTCAATGGCTGCTGGACACGTATTTGAAAATCGCCCAGGAAAAACATCTTTTAAAGAACGATGAAGCATAATAGAACTACCGTCCTGAATTAAAATATTCTCAAACTTGAACAAATCTTTTTTAGTGTACTTAAGCGCATCATTTATCCAACAATTAAAAACTCTATTTGTTACCTCTCGCATTAGTTCAGCTAGTTCAGGTTTAACTAACTGGTTATGAAAAGGCTTATACTTAATAGACTGCCCTGTTAGCTGGTTATAAACTCTTAATATTTCGGATAAATAGATCGTTTTTTTATCCCCAAGCGCAGCAACAAGACTAACAACCATATGAAATGCGGTAATATTTCTTTCTCTTTTAGTAAATGCTACTTGTTTACCAAGTCGGTTCAGTTTTTTT
>NZ_WTKZ01000122.1:0-1309 GCF_011378805.1 Pseudoalteromonas sp. Z9A6 | reverse complement strand
TGAATCGCCCCGAGTTCATCGGAGACCAGTTTGTTTAAGTCAGGCCACTTTACCTGACTCGTTTAAATTATCATAGTAGTCTGTTTCATATTGAGCTGGTGAAATATACCCAATTGAAGATAATAAGCGTTGATTATTAAACCAATTGACCCACTCTAACGTTGCGTATTCAACAGCATCAACATTCTTCCACGGGCCATTTCTGCGAATAATCTCTGTTTTAAATAATCCATTTATTGTTTCAGCCAATGCATTGTCATAAGAGTCACCCACACTGCCTACAGACGCTTGAATTCCAGCTTCAGCAAGTCGCTCAGTGTATCGTATAGACAAATATTGGCTGCCTCTGTCGCTGTGGTGAATTAACCCTTCGGGGTTGCCACGATGCCAAATAGCTTGCTCTAACGCATCAAGAATAAGCTCTGTGTGCATTGTCGTTGATACACGCCAACCTACAATGTATCGTGAAAAAACATCTATCACGAAAGCGACATAAACAAACCCACTCCATGTGGCAACATAGGTGATGTCAGCTACCCAAAGTTGATTTGGCTGCTCAGCAGTAAATTGACGATTAACTAAATCAAGTGGCTTATCTTGTTGCTCGTCAGGTATCGTTGTCTTATGTGCTTTACCCCGACGAACACCTTGAATTCCCATAACTCGCATCAATCGTTCGACTGTACAGCGGGCGACTTGATGGTCGTCAAGCTGTAGCTGCTTCCATATTTTTCTTGCACCATAAACTGACATATTATCCTCCCACACTTCGCGAATGAGTATTATCAGCTCAGCATCACGCTTTTTGCGGTTAGACAGTCGCTCAGGCTCTCTTTGTATCTGTTTATGAGAATAATACGTTGATGGTGCAATCGGCAATTCCTTGCAAATTGACTCGACACCGTAATGCTCTCTGCAAGCATCAATAAAATCCACTATTACTTCTGTTTGCGGTCGAGCTCCGCTTGGGCGAAAAAAGCGGCAGCTTGCCTCAGGATATCATTCGTTCGCTTGAGCTCTTTATTCTCGCGCTCTAAGACGGCAAGGCGTTCTTCAGTTGATTGCGTATTAGAAGAGGGTTTAGACGGTTGAGCTTGAGATTTCTTGACCCATGCTCTAAGTGTTTCTGGGGTACATCCCAGTTTATCTGAAATCGATACTAGCGCAGCCCAAAGAGAAGGGTATTCATGCTGTTGTGTGGTAACAAGCCTAATTGCACGTTCACGAAATTCTGATGTATAGCGATTTGATTTTTTCATAGTTCCAGTTTCTCAAGTTATTGAGTCTCTGGCAAACACGGGGCGATTCA
>NZ_WTKZ01000121.1:0-1338 GCF_011378805.1 Pseudoalteromonas sp. Z9A6 | reverse complement strand
CTAAAGTATCCCCAGAATTAGCCTTTACATATCAATGAACTAACAGTATTAAAAAATGTGGGTAGTGAGGGAACATTCATGGTGTTTTGTGATCTTATGAATCGCTTAAAAACAACAGAACTAAACACCATGAATGCGTCTACTATTTTGCACAATATGCTCCGCGCTGTCACCCCTAACTCTATTCATAAAGCCAGATTTAATACTCTAGTCGCTGCCGTTAAATCTCTTTTGCACTGTCAGCAATGCACCTTGACGTCTATCGGCCGCAATTTGGATTCAAAAACAACTGAAAAACATGATATTAAACGTATTGACTGACTACTCAGTAACAATGAGCTTTTGCGTGAATCGATATCGGTTTATGTTCGCTTAAGCCGTTTTGTGGTCACTGAAAAGCATCCCGTCATTTTGGTCGATTGGAGCCATGCTGATACACAAACCAAATACTGTATTCTGCGTGCCAGCATTGTCAGTGAAGGTCGCTCTTTAACCCTGTATCAGGAAAGTGCATTCAGCTTTCAATATCATTGCCCAAAAGTGCAAAAACGGTTTTTAAAGATGCTCAAACTGATCTTGCCGAGTGATTGCCGCCCCGTGATTGTGACGGATGCAGGCTTTAAAGTCCCCTGGCTCAAAGCCGTGCGGAACAATGGCTGGCATTATATTAGTCGGGTTCGTGGTACGGCACATTTGAAAACGCAGGACAGCGATGAGTTTATTCCATGCCAGTCACTATTCAAGAACAATCAGCGTAAGAGCCAGTATCTTGGCGCGACCGAGCTGACCAAAAGTGCAAAATATCAAACTCATGCAGTGTTGGTTGGCAAGGGACATAAGTTATTAAAAAGAGATAAAAAACGCGGTTATAAGGAGCCTTGGCTACTCGTTTCTTCTCTTCCAAAAAGACACCACTTTCTCGAAAAGGTGCTCAAGCTATATGGAATGAGAATGCAGATAGAGGCAGGGTTTCGAGACCAAAAAAGTGTTAGGTTCGGCTTAGGCTCAGATCTGCACAGAACGAACAAACTCTATCGATTAGACATACTTTTACTGCTCGCAACATTGGCTCATTGGTTCTCAATGATGCTGGGTGCTGTGATAGACAAAGCAGGAAAGACAGGGGCTTTTCAAGCTAACTCAAGCAAAAACAGGCGAGTAGTGTCATGGGCATTTGTTGGGTTGCGATACTTCAAAAAACAGTCCATTAAGCTGCGGCGGCGAGATTACTTGGAAGGGCTAGCCTATTTCGTACAGGTGGTAGTGCAACTCGATTGGAAAAATATGGATGTGAGTGATGTGATTGAAATTTAATAATTATTTTTGGGGATCCCTTAG
>NZ_WTKZ01000120.1:0-1437 GCF_011378805.1 Pseudoalteromonas sp. Z9A6 | reverse complement strand
GCTAACACCATTCAGTTAAGCATGCTTTGACTTAATGGTGTACCGAGTTTTTGAAATTCGAACGGTCCTACTTTTGGGCCGTTTTCTTTTTTCTGGAAGAATATAACGTTTCACTCGTTCTCGCATTGCCCTTAATTTCTTTGGAATTGAACCTGGCGAAGCGATGGCACACCAGAGTATTTCATCCTGTATATCCCGCAAAGCCATGACAAAACTAATTCTCAGCGGGGAGACTTTAGCCTCTTTGGCTATTCGACTTATCTCTACTCGAATTAAATTGTAGGCTAGCAATATACCCCATAGCTCTTGATTGACTCCATCCACAGTCTGACTACGCAAAAGAATACTATCCTCAAGCATCTGGTGTTTTATTTCTCCATAGCTATTTTCAATTTCCCAGCGCTCGAAATAGACATCAAGAATGGCCTGTGCACCAAAAGCCTGTTTATCATCCAAAGAGCACAGCAGACCTTTTATTTTTCCAGGCCCCATTGGCTCAGGATAAAGAACCAGTCTGGCCTGCCAGCACTCAGGAAGCGAAGGGTCTTGTTTTCTGGCATGCGCAGATACACTCATTTCTACTTTGAAGTCATGCTCAGAGTAAGATTCAATGACGGTGTATTGCGTGTTGCTTTTAATCGGGACCATCCAGTGCGACTGTGGGTGTTGCTTACGCCAATTAATCAGTACCTCAGCGCTGAGATAACATCGGTCAAAAATAGTTAGACTGTTATCACTTACATGACTAAATAACTGCTTTGCGTAGTTCACCTCACCTTGATAACTGGGCCCGAAGGCAACGTGGTGTATCAACCGGCTACGCAAGGAGCTTAAGGCGCATAGGCGTACAATAGGATATTCTGTATGACGGTTTTTACTGTGCTTAATATAGTGAAAGTGCTCAGCAAGAGCAGGTGTATCGGGTGCACGAAATTGCGTTCCATCGACAGAAAATAACCGGAGTCCATACCACGTATCATCAGCATCTTCTTCTTGTGTCCAATGGGCCGCACATAGGTGAAATAAGGCTTGGAGGGGGTCGCTACTCAGGCGCTGTCTCGCTTGAGGAATAGCACTTGGAGCAACCGTATCGCCCAGGGTATCAGTGAGTGTTAAATCTAACTTCTCAACAACGTCACTAATAGAGCGGTCGCGAAAAAGACCCATTGCAATGATAAGCCAGACGACAAGCTCAGCAGGTAACTTACGTTTGCGAATACTTGCTTTATCGGTCTGCTCGAGCACATTAGAAATCCACTCAAGAGGGATATGTTTCTGAAATGTAGATAAAGAGTCAGGAGTGGCGAATATATCTGTATCAAGTAACCAATGACTAAGCATAAAAATACCCTCATAATCAAAAGATGATAAGGGTATTGTGAAGCAACCAAAAGATCGGTCAACCGATCAAAAATACCTTAACTGATCGGTGTTAGC
>NZ_WTKZ01000012.1:0-90405 GCF_011378805.1 Pseudoalteromonas sp. Z9A6 | reverse complement strand
TATCCCCATAAAAAGAAAAATGCCAGTCAGCTTAACTGACTGGCATTAGGCTATTTAGCCCTTTTTTATGTTTATTTATTCATTTAACTCATCTTCTTGCTCAGATATTTTAATTTGTTCCTTTAAAAATTGAGCAGCTTTAGAGTATTCAATTTCCAGCTTATCTCTTAACTCTATTAATTCATCGGTTGTGAGTTCACCTTCTTTACATTTATCTTCAAATGCACTTGAAAGTTCTGCCACCGTTTGGGCACCAATTGTCTTGGAGATCGATTTTAATTGATGACACCCTTCAATAATCTCATTTAAATCGTTAACCATAACGCCGGAATTAATACTCTTAATTAAGCCTTGGCTTTGTTCTAAATACATTTTGAAAAAACGAATTTGCTTAGCGTCATCACCGTTTACATATTTAGCAACAGCTTCCATATCAATAGGTAGTGCCATAGTTTGATGGATAACTACATTTGGGTTTTGGCTTTGTTTATCGCTCCAACGTTTTAGAGTTTCTTCTAACGCGTTCAGCTCTATAGGTTTGGTAATGAAGTCGTTAATACCTACTGCTAAACAGCGTTCTTTTTCGCCTTTAAGTGCGTTTGCTGTTACAGCAATAATGTAAGGTTGTGCATCAATCGATTCTAATAGCTCTGCTTCATTACGGATTTTTTCGACCATATCGTAACCCGACATTTTAGGCATGTGTAAGTCGGTTAAAATAAGTGAGTAATCACCTTTTCTCCACATATCTAGGCCTTCTTCACCGTTGTTCGCTATTTCAACGCCAAAGCCCAGTATATGTAGTTGATTGGTGAGGACTTGTTGGTTTAGAAGGTTATCTTCAACAAGTAAAACCAATTTGTTTGAATTACGTGCCTGCTCAACATTTAAATAGTTATTAAGTGTTTTGGTTTTTTTAATTTGCTTAGGTGTATGTAACCCTGCAGCCACCAATATAGAAAGCATAAAGTTAGATTTACATAGAGGAGAAGCATTAATATAAAAAATGTTTTTATGATTTATAGCTGCTTCATCAAGCTTACTTAGTACTACAACTTGTTGGTTATAATCCTCTAATGAATAAAATAAACGTCTAAGCAGCGCATTAGTTTTATCCATATTGTCTATGCCATCAGCCACCCAAATAATATCTTGTGAATGCTGGTGCTCTTCAATTTCTTCTTCTGTGTGTGCATAAATTATTTTAGCGCCCATGAACGATAAATAACGGTACATTGTTTTTTCACGTTCTAGGTGATTACTAACTACAACAATTTTCTTGCCATTTAATGCACCTTTATGTGCGTACTTAATTTTACCCGATGTGCTAAAGGGCAGCTCTACTGTAAACTCACTGCCAATTCCCGTATGACTAGTTACATGAATAGTACCTAACATAAGCTCAGTTAAGCTTTTACAAATAGAAAGACCTAAACCGGTGCCACCATATTCTCGGGTAATTGAGTTTTCGGCTTGAATAAATGGATTAAATATTTCGCGAAGTTGCGCCTGCGACATGCCTTTACCGTTATCAGTTACGCAAAAGCGTAAGGTAAAGTGATCAGTCGTATTATGAACCACCTCTACTGATATTTTTACATGGCCTTGGGTTTTTTCATCAGTGCTAGTGAATTTAATTGCGTTGCTACATAGGTTATAAAGCACCTGACGTACACGCACACTATCACCGGTAAGGTTGATTGGAATATCTGGTGCTATTGCTAGCTCTAAATCAAGCTCACGTTTTTTAGCAACTGATGAGAGTACTCGAGCAACTTCTTCAATGGTATCGGTTACCGAAAATGGGATCGGGTCAATATTTAGCTTTCCAGCCTCAATTTTAGAAAAATCTAAGATATCATCCAAAATGCTCAATAACGAAAATGCTGATTCACGAATAATTGTACTTAAACGATGTTGAGCGCCATCAAGTTCGGTCTGGCGCAGTAAATCAATAGTGCCTATAACACCATTCATCGGTGTTCTTATTTCGTGGCTCATTGTGGCTAAAAAGGTCGTTTTGGTTTCGCTTGCTCGCTCTGCTTTTAATGTGGCTTGCTCAAGCGCTATAGTACGATTTTGCACTTCGGCTTCTAGGCCATTTTGTAATTTATAAAGCTCTTTTTGTGCGGCGTCATTCTCACTCATCGCAGTCTGTACTTTTTGTAGTAGTAAGTTAATGTTTTTTGCCACTACACCTAAACCAATATCAAGCTGCTCATCAACACTACTATTGTAATTAGCATTTTCGGTGATTGCCTGCAGCTCTTGTGTAAGAGTGTCAGTACTTTTTCGTAAGCGACTATTAATGTACATATTAAACATTAAAGTAAATATAAATAATGCAGCTACGCTTGCTATAGCAATAATGTAGGCAATAACTTGAGAGTTTTGAGCGCTTAAAGGAGCGGTTGCTAGGTTTTGCTTAATAATAAGCTCGCCAATAGGTTGATCGTTTAACAGCAGTAAGTGGTGTAGGATGCCTTCTTCTACTAGATGCTTTTCAGTTTTAATTGAAGCGATAGCAGGTTTACTACTGCTATATACCAATTGAGTACCTGATGTTGGATTGAAGCGATATAGAGTATATTCAAAGTCATCATCTAATAACGACGTTAAATCAAGTAACTGCCTTACTTTACCTTGACCATACATAGTTAATGCATCAACCATAGGTAAGTCTAATCTATCGGCAAGCGTTACAATATTAACAGATGATGCAGGTTGGGCTGTCTTAACTTCAGTTTGTGAATAAAATGAGTGGGCAATAATAGCAAGCGCTGTTACTGCAATATTTATGATTAAAAAAAGAGGTAATAAGCCTTTGACTGGCGATGAAAATTTACTCTGCATTGATTGTTTCCAATTGATGTGATTTTACTACGATAAGTCCCTATCGTACGTATCTAAGCTAATCGTAACATTTACAAAAAATAATTCACTACTGTTTTAGTCTGATTTATTTATATTTATAGTTCGACTTGTGGTAAAAATGAACGTTATTAATAAAAAATGCACTGAGTTGCCTGAAAACCGTTCAAACAGTTATAAAGAATAAAAAAAAAGTTGACTTGTAAGGGCAAAACTCGTTTAATACGCCGCACGCCCAGATAGCTCAGTCGTTAGAGACAAGCGGGGGTTGCATTAAAAATCATTTAAGATTTTTAATTAGCACTGTTTAAGTGCCTCGATAGCTCAGTTGGTAGAGCAGAGGATTGAAAATCCTCGTGTCCCTGGTTCGATTCCGGGTCGAGGCACCATTTATTAAAGTAGTGGTGTTTAATCAACAGTTTAATCAACAGTTTAAACATTGTTACACGTGCCTTAGCACACAGTTTTGTGTGCCGACTTAGCTCAGCTGGTAGAGCAACTGACTTGTAATCAGTAGGTCAACCGTTCGACTCGGTTAGTCGGCACCATTTATATAAAGTTAATTGTAAAGTATCACAATTAATTAGCACAGTTTATGTGCCTCGATAGCTCAGTCGGTAGAGCAGAGGATTGAAAATCCTCGTGTCCGTGGTTCGATTCCGCGTCGAGGCACCATTTACTTTAAGTTCTCAATCTTTAAAATTGAACGTGCCTTAGCACACAGTTTTGTGTGCCGACTTAGCTCAGCTGGTAGAGCAACTGACTTGTAATCAGTAGGTCAACCGTTCGACTCGGTTAGTCGGCACCATTTATTTAAAGTAGTTTGAAAAGAAAAACTGTAATCGGTAGTCTGTTCAAATTACCCGTCGACTCGGTTAGTCGGCACCATTTATTAAGTTAAAGGTTAATTTTATTAATCGGTAACTAGCACAGTTTATGTGCCTCGATAGCTCAGTCGGTAGAGCAGAGGATTGAAAATCCTCGTGTCCGTGGTTCGATTCCGCGTCGAGGCACCATTTATTGAAAAGCCTTGTTTATGCAAGGTTTTTTTATTTTAAGTGCTTTATAAAAGTTCTCAATCTTTAAAATTGAACGTGCCTTAGCACACAGTTTTGTGTGCCGACTTAGCTCAGCTGGTAGAGCAACTGACTTGTAATCAGTAGGTCAACCGTTCGACTCGGTTAGTCGGCACCATTTATTTTAGGTAACTTGAAGCAACTGACTTGTAATCAGTAGTCTGTATAAGTTACCCGATCGACTTTGTTAGTCGGCACCATTTATTTAAAAGCCTCGCTTATAGCGAGGCTTTTTTGTTTTCAACTTGAGAATTAAAAATACCCATAGTTAAGAGCAAAGCAACTGACTTGTAATCAGTAGTCTATATAAGTTACCTGCTCGAGTCGGTTAGTCGGCACACTTATTTAAAGCCTCGCTTATAGCGGGGCTTTTTTGTTTTTGTATAGTTAATCTCTTAAACACATTACAAAAAGTTAATTTTAGTATTAAAAATTGCTGATCATTTACTCATTTTTACCGTATAACTGGCTATTATGTTAATTCATCGCTAGCTATGTAATGTTATGTAAAGTAAGTTGAGCAAAATTTGCCAAAGTGCTTGAATTACGTTCATAAATAGCAGTAATTTAGGTTTAATTATGATCTGGCAATGCAAGCCAACCCTACTGGCAATTAGTGTGATGCTGCTGAGCGGCTGTGCGAGTGATTTAAACTCGTCGCAGCGCATGCGAGCACCTAATAATATGCCTCAGCAATGGCAGCAAGAAGCATCAAGCTCAGTATTAAAAGTACAAGAGCAATGGCTTACACAATTACAAAATCCTACGCTTAATAAATTTGTACAACAAGCACTTAAAAATAACCAACAGCTTTTGCAAACGAGTTATGATGTTGAAATTCAAAAGCAGCAACTTATAGTCTCGGGCGCTGCACTTTGGCCAAGCCTCGATTTATCAACACGTACAAGCCGTAGTAAAGACAACCGCCCTGTAAGTTACGACAACGCAAGCTCAGCTAGTTTAAACTTAACTTACGAGGTTGATTTATGGGGTAAGCTCTCTGACGCCAAGCGCGAAGCTAATCTTAACTATTTAGCTCAGCAGGCACGCTTTGAGCAAGCTAAACAGCAACTTGTTGCTGATGTGGTAACAGGTTGGTTTGATGTGGTTACGGCGCAGCAATTACTGGATTTATTTAAACGTCGCGAAGCCAACTCACAACAAAATCTCGATATTATTGAAGCTGGCTATCGCCAAGGCATAAACGAAGCGCTCGATGTGTATTTAGCGCGTAATGAGCTTAATAATGAACGCTCTCGCATTGCCACTCAAACAGCGAGTTTATCGGCATCAGCACGTGTACTTGAGCGTTTACTTGGTGAATACCCAAAAGGCGCTATTACTGCTAGTAGTGACTTACCTGTTATTAATACCGATATTCCTCTAGGATTACCTTCTGAACTTATAACGCGAAAACCTACTCTACGTGCAAGTTGGTATGAGCTTTTAGCAGCCGACGCATCATTGGCATATGCGCACAAACAACGCTTTCCAAGTTTAGATTTAACAGCTTCATTAAGTGATAGTACAGACAGAGTAAGCGACTTGTTTTCTCCATCAAGCCTTGCATGGTCTTTGTTAGGTAGTATTTCAGCGCCACTTTTTGAAGGTGGGCGCTTAAAAGCCAACGAAGAAATAGCGCGTCTTAACACTCAAAAGCAAGAGCAGCTTTATTTGCAAACGCTTTATGACGCATTTGGTGATGTTGAAAATGCAATTTCGCAGCAGCACTCCCTTAAAGCGCAATACAGCAGTACTCTTGAAGCGCAAGAAAACGCACTTGCTGCAGAGCAATTGTCGTTTGAGCAGTATCAAAGTGGCTTGGTAACTTACACGACAGTGCTTGATGCCCAAGATCGCTCTTTCGATGCGCAAAGCTCCTTAATCGATATTAAAAACCAATTAATAGCCAATAGAATTAACTTACACATTGCCCTTGGTGGTGATTTTGCAAAGCCCTCAAGTGAACTAAAGAGCAATAACGATGAAAACTAAAACAGCAAAAATTATTATTCCAGCGGTGGTTATAGTTGCCACTATTTTAATTGTTATGTTTATTAAAAATAACACGCCTGAGGCTAAACGCTTTGGGACACCTCCTAAGGCATCAATAAGTGTGGCTGCGCTTGAGCTAAAACCACAAAATTATCAAGTGATGATAGACAGCTACGGTACTGTAAAACCACGTACACAAAGCTTGTTAGTGGCTCAGGCATCAGGACAAATAATTGAAGTAAGTGATGACTTTAGAGAAGGCGGTTTTTTTGAAAAAGGCGATGTACTTTTAAAACTAGACGACAGAGATCATCAGGCTGAAGTTAAATCTGCTCAAGCCAATTTATTAACCGCAGAGCAAGGTTTGCTAGAAGAGAAGGCGCGTGGGCAACAAGCTATTACCGATTGGAAGCGCCTTGGCGGCTCAAATCAGGCAAGCAGCTTAGTACTACGTGAGCCACAACTAGCAGCCGCTGAAGCTGAGGTTTTATCGGCGCAGGCAGCACTTGAAAAAGCGATGCTTGATTTAGAGCGCACTAAAGTAACGGCACCATATGCGGGGCGTATACTCAGCCGCAGTGTTGATTTAGGGCAAGTTGTTACTAACAACACACAGCTAGCCACCATTTACGCAATCGATAGCGTTGAGATTCGCCTACCAATTAAAAATAAAGATCTCCCATTTGTAAATTTACCAGAGCAGTATCGCGATGGTGCTAAAAACCAAGCGGGTTCAATTGTTAAATTTACTTCTGACTTAGTAGGTGAGCAAACGTGGCAAGGGCAATTAGCACGCACAGAAGGTGCTATAGATGAAGGCGCACAGCAGCTTTATGTAGTTGCTAAAATTAATGACCCGTATAAAGCAACAGCAAATAACCAGTACCCAATAAAAATTGGGCAGTATATAAAAGCGCAAATTACCGGCAGAACAGTATCTAACGCACTTATAATTCCTAACAGTACAATTTATCAAGGAACGTACGTTTACATTGTTGAAGGTGGCGTACTTAAGCGCAAAGACATCACACTAGCTTGGCAAAATGCGACTCAGACGATGATAAAAACCGGTTTAAACGCAAATGATAAACTTGTTATTACTCCACTTGGCCAAGTAAGTTCAGGAACTCAAGTAAGTATTTTAGGTGAACAAAGCGCAGATCAACCTAAAAGCCGTGGAGCGAATGGGCAAGGTAAAGGAAAGCGCCCTACAGCTGAGCAACTTGAACAAAAAGCAAAAGAGCTTGGTATTAGTGTTGAAGAGTTAAAAAAACGCCGTCCAGCAAAGCAAGGAGATAAGCCATGATAGCTTGGTTTGCCAAAAACCATGTTGCTGCTAACTTATTGCTAGTAACGTTGCTGCTGTCGGGGCTTTTTAGTTTATCGACTAAAATACCGCTTGAAGTATTCCCTTCATTCGAAACCGACATGATAAGCGTGAACGTAAGTTTGCGCGGCTCAACACCAGAGGATGTAGAGCAAGGCGTAACAATTCGTATAGAAGAAGCCGTACAAGATTTAGAAGGTATTAAGCAAATATTTAGCCGCTCTTCTGAAGGCTCAGGCTCTGTAACAATAGAAGTTGAAACGGGCTACGACCCGCGTGAGCTTTTAGCTGATATTAAAAGTCGTGTAGATGCAATTAATACCTTTCCAGCTGATGCTGAAAAGCCAATAGTCGCGCTTGCGGAACGAATTCGCGAAGTTATCGCGGTTACCGTATCAAGTGATTACGGCGAAAAAGAAACCCGTGAATACGCAGAAACAGTACGCGATCAAATTCTACGTTTACCAAATGTGACGCAGGTAGAGCTAAGTGGTGTTCGTGATTACGAAATTGCCATTGAAGTAAGCCAAGACGTTCTTCGCCAGTACGATTTAAGCCTTGCACAAATATCGAGTGCCATTGCTAATTCAAGCTCTGATATTTCTGCTGGTAACTTAAAAACTGAAGGTGGGGACGTACTTATAAGCTCTAAAGGGCAAGCATATCGTAAAGATGAATTTGCCAATATTGTTGTTAAAAACCAAGCTGACGGCACGATTATTCGTTTAGGCGATATTGCAATAATTAAAGACGATTTTGAAGAAACCCCAGTACGTACTCGCTTTAATGGTAAGCAGGCTGCATTTATCGACGTATATCGAATTGGTCCACAAAGTGCGATTACTGTTGCTGACGAAGTTAAAAATTACATAAAAGAGCAACAAAGCTCCCTTCCACAAGGATTTGAACTAAGTTACTGGGATGATGATTCGGAGCTGGTTAAAAGTCGAATTGCCACACTAACGACCAATGCCCTACAAGGCGGTATTTTAGTACTTGCTTTACTTACTTTGTTTTTACGCCCTGCAATTGCATTTTGGGTATTTATTGGTATTCCGGTTTCGTTTATGGGCGCGTTTATAGCGATGCCTATTTTTGGCGTAACGCTTAATATTATGAGCTTATTTGGCTTTATATTAGTACTTGGGATTGTTGTTGATGACGCCATAGTTACTGGCGAAAATGTCTATACCCATTTAAAAACAGCTAAGTCGGGGGAGCAAGCTGCAATTTTAGGTACTCAAGAAGTCGCAACACCAGTAACATTTGGTGTATTAACTACCGTTGCCGCCTTTTTACCTTTGGCCTTTATTGAAGGGGCGCGCGGTGCTTTGTTTGCACAAATACCGGTAGTGGTTATTCCGGTATTATTGTTTTCATTGATTGAATCTAAATTTGTACTACCCGCACATTTAAAATATATAAAACTACGCCACGAAAAAGGCGAACCTTCAAAGTTTGATGTTATTCAACAGCGTTTTGCAGATGGATTTGAAAACGCGATTTTAAAATACTACCAACCAACTTTAAATTTAGCACTGCGCCATAAATTGGCTTCGGTAAGTTTGTTTGTTGGTGTGTTTATAATAATTTTAACTATGATCACTAGTGGTTGGACTAAGTTTGTATTTTTCCCGCGTATACCAAGCGAAACAGTCCGCGTTAACTTAACACTACCAACAGGTACGCCGTTTGAAGTCACTAATAAATACGTAATTGATATGTCGCAAAAGGCGCAGCAATTACAAGAAAAATACCGCGACCCAGATACAGGTGAAAGCGTTATTTTAAATATATTAGCCACAACAGGTGGGCGCGGTGGTGTATCTAATTCAGGTTCTGTACGCTTTGAAATAACACCGGCTGAAAAGCGTGAATCAGACATAGGATCAAGAGAGCTTGCCAGCGAATGGCGCGATTTAATTGGTGTCATTCCAGGCGTTGAAAGCTTAACGTTTAGAGCTGAAATTGGCCGAAGTTCTGACCCAATTGATGTTCAGCTTAGCGGGACTTCGTTGACTATTTTACAAGACGTGGCTGATCACATTAAAACCCGTTTATCGACCTACCCAACGGTATTTGATATTGCAGATAGCATGTCTGATGGTAAAGAAGAGTTACAAATAGAGCTTACGCAGCAGGGCTTAGCGCTGGGCTTAAATAGAGTCAATGTTGCAGGCCAAGTGCGTAACTCGTTCTTTGGCTCGCAAGTCCAACGTATTCAGCGCGGGCGTGATGATGTACGTGTAATGGTTCGCTTGCCTATAGACGAGCGCCGCTCAGTTGCCGATTTACAAAATATACTCATCAATACACCTACTGGTGGTTCGGTGCCGTTATCGCATGTTGCAACTCTTACCGCAGGGCAAAGCCCGTCAACTATTAACCGAATAGACCGCTACCGTACTTTAAATGTAACAGCGGATATCGAAAAAATAACACCAATATGACCATACTCCAGGCTGACTTAACGGAGTATTTAGATGAATTAATGCAGCAATATCCTGGAGTAGATTACAAACTAGAAGGTGAGGCTAAAGAGCAGCGAGAGTCGTTTGGCTCATTGGCTTGGGCACTTGTGTTTGTATTTTTCATAATTTATGCGCTATTAGCGATACCGCTTAAGTCTTACTTACAGCCAATTATAGTAATGAGTGTAATTCCATTTGGCATGATAGGTGCTGTAGTCGGGCATTGGATTATGGGCATGGATTTAACCATTATGAGCTTGCTTGGTATGCTCGCCTTAACTGGGGTGGTAGTAAATGACTCCCTTGTACTAGTTGATTTTATCAATAAAAAGCGCAGTGAAGGCGGCAAATTACTAGATGCAGTTAAACTTGCCGGTGCATCGCGTTTTCGCCCTGTAATGCTAACAAGTTTAACGACCTTTATTGGCTTAATGCCGTTATTATTTGAAAAAGCAACTCAGGCGCAGTTTTTAATACCTATGGCGGTAAGTTTAGGGTTTGGGATTATTTTTGCGACCTTTATTACTTTATTGTTAGTGCCAATAAACTACATGATGATGGAGCGCTTTCAAGGTTGGTTTAAGTAAATAGGCGTAAGCATTTAAAATTTAGCTGTAAGTAAGAAATTGCTTGCAGCTTTTTTTGCCAAAAATTATAAAATAAAGTACGAAGGTATAACAAAAAAATGAATAAGTAATAAGAGGGAGTATAAAAATAAGAAGGTGTTCCCCAAGATACGGTACCCGGTTTCAGTCCTGAAACCAGAAGGTTTCAGGGCGGAAATCTGCGGTTTACCGTAGGCTTCTCGGTACATGCCGAGCTTGCACAATAGTAGACGAACAGAAATCCTGGTATAAAATTTATCGGCTCAGGGACTTAACCAAGCTCCGGTACCCCAGGGAACAATTTAAGTATATAAGACATAATCCAATCCTTAAACCCTAAACGTAAAAAATTAAACCGTTCGCTTAGTTTTCCCGCACCTTTAACTCGTCATTTACTTTATCGCATGGTTTTTGAGCTTGATCATACAATTAATTGGAGTTGCTTTTTATCGAGTGGTAGCATTGCCTTAACTTGCAAAGCGAAGATTCGATTATGAACGATTTACCCGATTACGAAAAAGCTCAACTGCTTTTAGAAAAAAACGAAATATTTGTATCACCTGCCGAAGCGCATGGTGTAATTAGTGGTTTACTTGCGTGTGGTTTAACCATTGACGACAAAGAATACTTAGGCCTTTTGAGCGATGTGTTTAACGATGGTGAATCATTTAGTAACGATTTAAAGCAGTTTTTTGGCACTATTTATAAGCAAGTAGTTGCGAGCTTTAATGATGACGAATTTCAGTTTGATTTATTTTTACCAAACGATGACGAAACACTCATCGATCAGGCTAATGGCCTCGTATCATGGGTAGCAGGCTTTATGCTTGGTTTTGGCTTAAAGCAAAAAGATTACGGTAAACTATCGAGCGATGTTAAAGAGGTTATTACTGACTTTAGCGAAATCACTCGCCTAGATACCACTTTTGAAGAAACCGAAGAAGACAGCCAAGCGCTGCACGAAGTGATTGAATATGTGCGCGTATCAGCACTACTTTGTTTTGCAGAGCTTGGTAAAGAGCAAAACACGCAAAGTACTAAAAAAACACTTCATTAGTTTAAAAAGTTAAACGGGTTGGTTGATAATGGTTGAAGTACAAAAGTCAGAATTTAAAGCACGCCGTGAGCGTTTACTTGCGCAAATGGATAAAAATAGCGTTGCTATTATTCCCGCTGCGAGCGAAGTGACGCGTAGCCGCGATACCGAATATGCATTTAGACAAGATAGCGACTTTTTTTATTTAACAGGCTTTAACGAACCCGACGCTGTACTTGTACTATGTAACAACAGCGATGCACCTAGTACTTTATTTTGCCTAGATAAAGACAAGCTTGCAGAAATTTGGCATGGCCGCAGAGTCGGCTTTGATAAAGCTAAAAGCGACTACTTGTTTGATGAAGCTTACCCGCTAAGTGAATTAAACGATAAGCTACTGACTATACTAACTGAAAAAGATGCAATTTATTTTGCACAAGGTGCTTATCCTTCATTTGATACTAAAGTGTTTACGTTACTAGGTACACTTCGAAGTGGTGCGCGAAAAGGCCTCAAAGCACCGAGTACTTTAAAAGAAATACGCGGCCTTATTCATGAAATGCGTTTGTTTAAATCGCCAAGCGAAGTAAATATTATGCGAGAAGGCTGTGAAATTAGTGCGCGAGGGCACATGCGCGCTATGCGTTTTTCACACCCCGGAGCTACTGAATTTCAGCTAGAGGCTGAGCTACATCATCATTATGCTATGAATGGTGCGCCGCACCCTGCATACGGCACAATTGTTGGCAGTGGCGATAACGCCAATATTTTACATTACACGCAAAATAGCGATGTATTAAAAAATGGCGACCTGGTACTTATAGACTCCGGTTGTGAACTACAAGGTTACGCCGCCGATATCACCCGTACTTTTCCAGTAAATGGTCAATTTAGCGAAGAGCAAGCCGCGCTTTACAATATTGTACTTAAAGCGCAAGAAGTTGCCTTTGATGAAGTGAAACCAGGTGGTTACATGTCGCATGCTAATAAATTAGCAATGGAAGTAATGACTCAAGGTTTACTTGATTTAGGTATTTTAACCGGCGACTTTGATGAGCTAATGGCAAAAGGTGCATGTAAAGAATATTACATGCACGGGCTTGGGCATTGGCTTGGTTTAGATGTACATGATGTTGGCGATTACAAAGTAAATAACGTTGAGCGTGCATTTGAGCAGGGTATGGTACTCACCATAGAGCCTGGGCTTTATATCAGCGAAGACTCAAGCGCACCGCAAAAATACAAAGGCATTGGTATTCGTATCGAAGATAACTTGCTAGTTACCGAAACCGGCCATGAAAACTTGACCCTAAGCGTACCTAAAAAAATTAGCGATATAGAAGCACTTATGCAAAGTGCTAAAAACGTATAAAGCTCGGAGAGTAAAGTGGCTAAGCAGTTTGATGTAGTTGTTATTGGTGGTGGCTTAGCGGGAGCAAGCTGCGCGTTAAGTGTGGCTAAAACTAATCCCGCGTTAAATATTGCCGTTGTAGAAGCTAATCAAGTTACCGGCGACTACCACCCAAGCTTTGACGACAGAAGCATTGCACTTGCTCAGCAATCGGTAGAGTATTTACAAAGCCTCAATTTATTTGAACAAAATGCCCCTTACACCGCCGCAATAAAAAAAGTGAGCGTGTCTGATCGAGGCCACTTTGGCAAAGCGCATATTAATTGCGACGAATTTGCTAAGCCTTCACTTGGTTACGTAGTAGAAGTTAACCCTTTTGGCCGAGCGCTCCACCTGCGTTTAACGCAATCAAATATTACGCTTTTGTGCCCCGATAGCGTAATTGCCATTGAGCAAACTCTGCATAGCAATACACTCACCCTGCAAAGCGGCGAGCAATTAAACGCAGCGCTATTGGTTATTGCTGATGGTGCACAATCACCCACACGTAATTTACTTGGGCTTGGTTTTAATACCCAGCCTTATGAACAAGGCGCAATTATTGCTAATGTAGAAGTGGCTGGTGGGCATAATAATCATGCCTTTGAGCGCTTTACACAAAGCGGGCCTATGGCGTTATTACCTATGAGCAATAACCGTTATTCGTTGGTGTGGTGTATGAGCCAAGATCAGGTTGAACAGCACATGGCACTTAATGAACAAGACTTTATAAGTGCCCTACAAAGTGCGTTTGGTTATCGCGGTGGTCAATTTACTAAAGTAGGCATGCGCACGAGTTACCCGCTCGTTTACGGGCAAGTCGAGTCTTTGACTGCGCACCGTACAGTGGTCATTGGTAATGCTGCACATGCTATTCATCCTATTGCAGGACAAGGTTTTAATTTAGGCCTTCGCGACGTGCAAGTACTTAGTAATTTAATAGCAAACAGCCAACACGGTTTAGGCAGCTATGCGTTTACACGTGAATATTCTAAAAAGCGCAGTGATGATATAAAAACCGTAATGAGCTTAACCGATGCACTTGTTAGGCTTTTTTCAAACTCATCGCGAGTGCTCGCATTGGGGCGCAGTATTGGGTTGTTTTCGATGGATTTATTTCCCGCATTAAAAGCGCCATTAGCCAAACAGTTAATGGGGCAAGTTAAACAAGGTAGGCGTTTATGAAGCAAGCACAGGTTTGTATTGTAGGTGGTGGCTGCGTAGGGCTAACACTAGCACTTGGATTGGCAAAAGCCGATATAAGCGTCGTTGTACTCGACGGCGCACCAACACAAGTGTCGCCAACTGACGAATATGGTTTGCGCGTAAGTGCGCTAAGCATTGCAAGTCAAACCTTGCTTGAGCAATTAAATGTATGGCCAGAAATTATCGCACAGCGAGCGTGCGCTTATACGCATATGGACGTACGTGATGCCGACAGTTTTGGCAAAATAGCATTTAATAATGAACAACTTGAGCTTGAGCATTTAGGCCACATTGTTGAAAACGACATTATCCGCTACGCGCTTATAAAAGAGCTAGAGCAACAAAGCAGCGCAACACTAATGTTTGATACGCAGTATCAGCAAATACATCAAAGCGAATCAGATGTATTTATAACGCTTAAAAGCGGCGAGCCAATTATTGCAAAACTGCTGGTGGCCGCTGATGGGGCAAACTCAGCTATACGTAAACAATTTAATATGGCGCTTAGCTTTAAAGATTACGATCACCATGCGCTAGTTGCGACTGTTAAAACTAAAGAGCCGCACGCAAATACCGCACGCCAAGTGTTTTTACCAACCGGGCCGCTGGCATTTTTACCACTGAGCGATGCAAATACCCATTCAATAGTATGGTCTACCAGCCCAAACCACTGCGATGAGCTGCTTGCAATGGACGACAGCAGCTTTAATAAAGCCGTAATGGCAGCCATAGATGGCCAATGCGGGCTATGTGAAGTGCAAAGTGCGCGCGCAGCTTTCCCACTTAAAATGCGATACGCTCAGCAATGGGTTTCAGGCAAAGTGGTACTCATTGGCGATGCTGCACATACAATCCATCCACTTGCAGGGCTTGGGATGAACCTAGGCCTAAAAGACGCCGCTTATTTAATTGAGCTTTTAACAAGTAATAATAAAGAATTTGCAAGCACGCGCACACTTCGCGATTACGAACGTACCCGTAAGCTCGATGCGCAAAAGCACATAGCCATGATGCAAGGGCTAAAAGAGTTATTTGAAGGTGCAAACCCGGTTAAAAAACTTATTCGCGGAGTAGGGCTCTCACTCATTGATAATTTAGGCCCAATAAAACACCTGTTCGCCAAAGAGGCGATAGGGAAGTGATGTAGGTTGAGTGAAACAAAACTCCACGAGAAAAGCGGTTAGTTATTCGCTTTTAATAAAAAACCGATGTTTAATTTAAGCATCGGTTTTTTATTAAAATAAATTAAGTACTTACTTTGTATGTTTTTTCGGTAAACTTTGTTATTTTTACATTAAATATAATAAAAAGTTTTTACTAAATTTTAAGGAAGAAATAAATGTTAAAAATAACACTCTTATTTTTTTTATTAACTGCGTCTGTAGTTCATGCAAAAGATAAACCGTGGGAGTCTTACGCTAAACTTCCAATGGTAGAGCAACCACAAATATCGCCAAATGGAGAAATGATAACAACACTTTATAATACTGCTGAAGGCCCTACTATCAGTTTAGCTAAATTTCCTAGTATCGAATTCAATATATTAGCAAGTCTCAAAAAAGATAAAGACAGAGTCGACTTTATTCGTTGGTCAGGTAATAAATATATCATTGTTTCTGCTAGTTACCCTGAATATGTCAATGGTCAATACATGAGAGTTTCAAGGTTATATTCGATCAATGTTGAAACCAATGAAAGTAAAATGCTAACTACGCGACGTTTTTCTGAATATAAGTGGTATAGATATCAGAGTTTCAGACTCATTTCCTCACTTAAAAATGAGCCAGATTTCGCGCTAGTGTCAACGTTTGATGAAAAAGATAAAGCTTATTCTGTTTTTAAAGTTGAATTAGGTGATTCTAGTTTTGATAAAATTCAGAGGAATAAAGAAAATATTGGAAGTTGGTATGCAGACCCTAAGGGAGTTTTACGCCTGGGGATCGCAATTGATAAAAAAGATGATAAGTTTATTGCTTCAATATGGTATCGAGCAAAGAAAGATGAAGCATTAAAAATGATTCATACCCATATTTTGGGTGAAGATAGTACTTTCTCCATCCAAGGCCTTAATGAAGATGGTACAAAAGCTTACGTCCTTTCTGATCGTGTATTAAACAGACAAGCTTTATGGTCATATGATATCGAGTCAGGGGAGTTTGAAGAGCTTGTTTATAGCAATGATAAATACGATATAAATAATGCAATCGTTAATAGTGAGGGCGATTTTATAGGGGTTGGCTACTATGATGATTTCTACAAGAGCCATTATTTTTCAGAGGTAGACGGTAAGCAAGAGCTTATGGTTGCTAATTTATTTGGTGATAAGCAAGCTAGTATTGTTAGCCGTAGTAAAGATAGAACACGAATTCTTGTAAATGTAATAAGTGATTCAGTCAGCCCTACTTATTATTATTTTGATTTAAACACAAAGAAGGGCGGCGCTTGGCTATCTAAATTTCCTTATTTAGCACGTAATAAATTTGTACCAGTGCAAAACTATAGCTTTAAAGCGAGCGATGGAGCTGAAATCTCAGGCTATTTTACAAAACCAGAAGGAATTAAAACTCCGCCGCTAATTGTAATGCCTCACGGAGGACCGCATAGTCGAGACTACAAATACTTTAATCGAGAGCTTCAATATTTAGTTAGTTTAGGTTATGCGGTATTGCAAGTGAACTTCAGGGGCTCAGAAGGTTTTGGTAGTGCTTTTGAAACTGATGGTTATTATCAGTGGGGTAAACGTATGCAACAAGATGTATATGATGCAATGGATTGGGCTACTAGAACAGGATTAACATCAAAAAATAATGCATGTATTTATGGCGCAAGTTATGGTGGTTATGTTGCATTAACAGCTGCATGGCAAGAGCCCGAACGCTTTAAATGCATTATTAGTATTTCTGGAATATCGGATCTAAAAGGGTTAGTTGAAGATGAAGAGCGACAAGATGCCTACCTAGGTAATATTGTTGATATGACTGATAGTAAAGCCGTTGATGCATTATCTGAGGTTTCGGCAATCAATATGATTAACCGAATTAAAGCCCCAATTTTGCTTATCCATGGGACAAAAGATACGAGAGTCGACTATCGACAATCAAAATATTTTTATGATAAAGCAAAGCGAAACCTAGATATAAAGTATGTTGAAATTGATGACGGAACACACTTTTTTGATGATCCAGAAAGCTTAAAAGTACAATACAAAGAGGTTACTGAGTTTCTTAAAAAGCATTTGTAAGTAAATCAAATGGGCTTTTTTATTCAAAACCGATGTTTAGTTTAAACATCGGTTTTTGTTTTATGGTGGTTTTAAATATATTAAAAGCTGCGCTTTTCACGCGAGCAAGCTCAGCGTCTACGTGTAAAGTTTAACACTGAGCTTAATTTTACCTGTAGGCGTTTAGCTTGCTGACGCGACGAGCGTAGCTCGTAATTACTATTGTTAGCTAAAAAGCGCTTTGCGTTAAATCAGTTACAAATTCTTTTGTGCTTCATTCACCATATCTTTGAGTGCATCAATTAACATTGGATCTCGCGAGTTTTGCTTAGCAAGTTCTAATGCGTATTTCATACTGGTGACGGCCTCTTTGAACTGCTTATTTGCAGTATAGCCTTGCGATAAACGCATGTGAGAATAGGCTGCATTTGGGTAATGGGTAGTAAAGTGTTTAAGCGTGGTAATAGCTTTAGCTGTGTTACCAAATTTTTGCTGGCTATGAGCAAATTCTACGTATACATCTTGTGGAATTTTAAGCTCAAACCCGTACTTATCACTCAGTGCTTTGTAATAACCTGTAATGAGCGATACATCAGCAAATCTTCCGTGCTCGTCAGTAACGCTAAAAATTAGGTCGCCAAATAAGTTAATTAGGCTATCGCTAAGGGCTGGTAGTATGGTGCCCATATGGCTAAAAGTAGGGTAATGCTTATATTCACATTTTAGCTGTGTGGGCATTTGTTGCTCTAAATTTACAAAAGTATTTAATACACCTGTATAAAAGCGTGACCCTTCACTTGCTACACTAATAAATAACGATTGACCGCCTTTAGGATTTTTAGTGTATTTTATAATATTATTTTTTAATTCTTCATCACTCCACCAACTGTTTGGGCTTATAGCTATATAGTTATTAAATAACTCAGGCTGATTAACTAAAGTATAAAGCGCTAAAGTACCTGCATTAGAGTGGCCAATTAAGGTGTTGTAGCCGTTAGTTGAGTAATTACTGTTTATGTAAGGCATGAGTTCATCAGACACAAACTTTAAAAACTTGTCTGTTTGCCCAGCATCAGGCCATTTATTTTTTACAAAGGTTTGAAACTCAGTTTTAGGCTCACCATCTACTTTAGGTAAGTAATCGCGAACACGGTTAGTTGTATCAATACCAACGAGCATTGCGTTAGGTATCTGCTCGTAATCAACAAGGGATTTAATAACACCAGACGCCGTATGAAAGTGCTCAACACCATCAAGTAAATAAATAACATAAAGCGGCTGATCGTCTTTTACAGTGTCAGGTATGAAAATTTTAATGGGTCTGTCTTCGTTAAGTATTTTTGATTGTAGAATGACTTTTTTACCAACGGTTATGTCGGTTGTATTGGTTTTTGCGTGGCTTAAAAATGGTGTACTAAAAGTAAGTATTAATACAAGCGATAGTAAGAGCTTCATAAATATCCTTATTTACTAATGTATTGCTTAATAATTGCACGGCTTTAAGTTTGAGTAAATACTTATATTTTGAGGCAGGTGTTAGACTTAAGTAATTAAAAGCTGCGCTTTTTACGCGCGCAAGCTTGGCGTATATGATAAATATTAAACTACGAGTTTAGCTTTTCCTTTAGGCCTAAGGCTTGCTAACGGGATGAGCGAAGCTCGCAATAATTGCCTTTAAACTCTTATCTATAAAAGCTTAAAAAACCTGCTTGCTTAATTATCCGTCTAAGCGTAAAATGCGCGCTCATTTCGGCTTTTAAACTATTAATTCCTTGCCTTAAACCGACCGGCCGAAACGGTAGAAGGCTCTATTAACCGTAAGGAATATCCATGCGTCATTACGAAATCGTATTCATGGTTCACCCTGATCAGAGTGAGCAAGTAACTGGTATGATCGAACGTTATACTGGTTCTATCACTGAAGCTGGTGGTACTATCCACCGTCTTGAAGACTGGGGCCGCCGTCAACTGGCTTACCCAATCAACAAGCTTCATAAAGCTCATTATGTTCTTATGAACGTTGAAGCACCTACTGAAGTAATCAGCGAGCTAGAAACTACTTTCCGCTACAACGATGCAGTGCTTCGTAACTTAGTTATGCGTACTAAAAATGCTGTAACTGAAGCGTCTCCTCTTGCAAGAGAAGAGAAGAAAGAAGCACCAGCTGCTTAATTGTTTTGAGTCCTAGCATGGCATGTAGTCAGCAGTTATTATAATGGTTAGCCCATATATGAATCAGCTGGTTATATCTGGGGTAGTTTGTAAAACTCCCAAGTTTAGCCAAAGCCCTGCTGGCATCCCGCATTGTATTTTTGTTGTAGAACATAAATCGATGCAAACCGAAGCAGACCTTAACCGTAATAGTTATGTGAGGCTTCAGGTAGTTGCCAGTGGAAAGCAAATGCAACAACAGACTCAACATTTGCACGTTGGGCAGGCATTGCAAGTGAGTGGTTTTTTAAATCGCCACGAAGGTCGTAACGGCCTTAGCCAATTGGTTTTGCATGCTCAGCATATAGAAAGAATTATTTGAGGAATTAATCTCATGGCACGTTATTTCAGACGTCGTAAGTTCTGCCGCTTTAAAGCGGAAGGCGTACAACAAATTGATTACAAAGATCTAGCTACTCTTAGAAACTATGTTACAGAAAGTGGCAAAATCGTACCTAGCCGTATCACAGGTACTAGCGCTAAATACCAGCGCCAGCTAGCAACTGCTATTAAGCGTGCTCGCTACTTAGCCCTTCTTCCATACACTGACTTACATAAGTAAGCAGCGGATTAACAGTTTTTAAAAGGTGTAGAAACATGCAAGTTATTCTACTAGATAAGATCGCTAACCTAGGTAGCCTAGGTGAACAGGTTGTAGTTAAATCTGGTTTCGCACGTAACTTCCTTTTCCCGCAAGGTAAGGCAGTTCCTGCGACTAAAGCTAACATTGAAACGTTTGACGCTCGTCGTGCAGAACTTGAAGCGAAAATCGCTGAACAGTTAGTTGCTGCACAAGCACGCGCTGAAAAACTAGAAGCATTAGCAGAAGTTACATTAGTATCTAAAGCTGGTGACGAAGGTAAGTTATTCGGTTCAATCGGTACTCGTGACATCGCTGACGCTATCTCAGCTGTTGGTGTTGAAGTTGCTAAGTCAGAAGTTCGTTTGCCTCTAGGTACTATCCGTGAGACTGGTGAATTTGACGTATCAATTTCAGTTCACTCAGACGTAACGGCTACTATCAAAGTAATCGTAATCGCTGAAGCTTAATTTTTAATTAAGCTAAAAAAGCCGTGCTATTAGCACGGCTTTTTTGTGCCTATAATTTGGCTAACTTCATTTGTTAAAGGCACAGTTTAATACAACCTCGTATAAGCCCCTTTTTTATTCAATTATTTTTTCATTCCTTTTAAACCTTTTCGAACTGTCATTACGTCTAACTTATCAATACACTTAAGTAGCAACTCAACAATAATAATTAAAAGGCGGCATCACGGATGTTACACGTTAAACCCGAACCAACGCCTTTGTGCGAAGCTGCACTCATTGAGCGAGTTAAATCGGGTGATCAAGGCGCATACACAACGCTTTATGAGTTACATATAAAACGAGTATACGGTTTATGTTTACGTTTATTAGCAGACCAAGCACACGCCGAAGACGCCGCCCAGGAGGTATTTGTAAAGGTATGGCATAAAATAGCATTGTTTGATGGGCGTTCGCAGTTCTCTACTTGGCTATATAGTGTTGCCAGTAATGTAGCGATAAGTTACCTGCGCAAGCAAAAAAACTGGTTACAAAAAGTAGTAAGTATTGAACACAGCGGTATGGATGAGCAATCAGCTAACGACTGCAAAGGCTTAAATGGCCTCGATAAGTTAATAGTAAGGCTTCCTGAGCGCGCACGTATGGTATTTGTATTATTTGCTATTGAAGGTTACAGGCACGAGGAAATCGCGGAGCAATTAGGTATGGCTGTTGGTTCAAGTAAGTCACAATATCATCGTGCTAGGCAGTTATTACAAGAGTGGTATGAAAATGAGTAAACCAAACTTTAACGACTACTTAAATAAGTCATTAAACACGCTTGATAAAGAAATTACGCCACAAAAAGATTTATGGGCGGGGATTGAGCGAGCAATTGTTAATAATAAGCAGAACCCAAACAGCACTATTATTTGGCCAAAACTAACGGCAATAGCAGCGTGTACTGTGGCTGCTTTAATTGCTGTTAATATATTTGTTATAGCACCTGAACCACAGCCCGTAGTGGCTATAAGTGATTACTTTTCGGCTCAAAAAAATAGTTTGTTAGTTGAATACGAAAATAAAGAAGCATTAACCACTAACTGGCAAACGCAACTACAAGAACTTGAAGAAGCTGAGCAAGCAATAAAGCAAGCTCTTGAAAACGAACCACAAAACCAAGCGCTACTGACAATGTTAGCGCAAATATATCAACAACAACTTGATTTAATTAACAAGGTGCACGCGCCACGTTGGCAGCACATTTAGGAGTACGATATGAAAGCGATTTTATTAGGACTGAGCTTATTTCCACTGGCGGCATTTGCGGGTGAAAAAATAGATAAGCAAATAGACGTACCAAGTGGCGGCACTATTTTTATTGAAAACCAACGCGGTGATATACATATTACAGGCTGGGATAAAAACGAATTTAAAGTATCTGGCGAGCTTGATGATAAAGCACAGGGTTATGAGCTTAAAACAAGTGGTGATAAAACACAGTTTATTGTAAAAATGCCCCGTAAATCAAATTGGGGAAATAGTGGTGACGGCTCAAACCTAACTATATTTATGCCTAAAAGCAGTAGTTTAGAGTTTGCTGGCGTTAATGTATCGGTGACTGCAAAGGAGCTTAAAAACGGCGCAGAAGTTGATGTGGTTAACGGCGAAATTACGGTAGATGATATTACTGGCAACATTAAGCTCACCACTGTAAATGGTGATGTGAACGCTGAGAACTTAAACGGGAATATTCAGTTTGAAACCGTAAATGGTGAAATTAACGATAGGCAATCAAGTGGTGAGTTGCGTTTTAGCGCTGTTAATGGTGATATTAAATCAACTTCAAGCGCTAATGATGTACGCCTTGAAAACGTAAATGGCGATATAGAATTTACGCTATCGGCTATTAAAAACCTACGTATTAATACGGTCAATGGCGAAGCAGAAGTACAGATTAACGAGCTTTTAAAAGGCGGTGATGTACGTTTTGAATCAGTAAGTGGTGATGCCGACTTTTATTTCCCACAAAGTGTATCAGCAAAGTTTGAAATTAAAGCCCATGCTAATGGTAAAATCATTAACAAAGTCAGTAGTGACAAAGTCAGTAAAGCTAAATATGGCCCAGCCAGTGATTTAGAGTTTAGTATTAATGGCGGTAATGCAAATGTTGAAATGGATACCATTAGTGGGCGAATAGAGCTTCGTAGTAAATAACACTCATTCCTCATCACGATTACAAAAAGCAGGAAAGATTTCCTGCTTTTCTATTTGCACAGCCCCTGCAAGTCGATAGAATAGAGCTATTCAATTTTACTACTGTGAAGTTATGGCCAAACCAGATAAGCAAGTCGATACTCTTAAAGTTCCTCCCCATTCAATAGAAGCTGAACAATCTGTTTTAGGTGGCTTAATGCTTGATAACCAAGCTTTTGACCGCGTAGCTGAGCTTGTTGTATCACAGGATTTTTATACCCGCACGCACAAGTTAATTTTTGAGGCGATGACGGCACTTGCTGAGATTGGCGATCCGATAGATTTAATCACTATTTCTGAAAGTTTAGAAAAAAATAATAAACTTGCAGGTATTGGTGGTTTTGCTTACTTAGCCGAAATTGCTAAAAATACGCCAAGTGCAGCCAACATTGATGCCTATGCAAACATTGTACGTGAGCGTGCTGTTGTACGTGAAATGATTGGCGTGGCAAATGAAATAGCCGAAGCGGGTTTTAATACCGAAGGGCGTACTAGTCACGACTTACTCGACTTTGCCGAAAGCAAAGTATTTAAAATTGCCGAGCAACGTACAAAAAGTACGGAAGGCCCGCAAAGTATTCATAACATACTCGAAAAAACCGTTGATAAAATAGAAGAGCTTTATCAATCGCCACAAGATGGTGTAACGGGTGTAAGTACAGGTTATGCCGATCTTGATAAAATGACGACAGGCCTGCAGCCGTCTGACTTAATTATTGTGGCAGCGCGTCCTTCAATGGGTAAAACCACCTTTGCGATGAACCTTGCAGAACATGCCGCAATGACTCAAGACAAACCCGTGCTGATTTACTCGCTAGAGATGCCTTCAGAACAAATTATGATGAGGATGTTAGCGTCTCTTGGCCGTATTAACCAAACTAAGGTACGTACAGGTCAGTTAGATGATGACGATTGGGCGCGACTTTCATCAACAATGGGCTTGTTGATGGAAAAAGGCAAAATGTATGTTGATGATGCCTCGGGCTTAACACCTACCGATGTTCGCTCTCGTGCACGTCGTATTGCGCGTGACCACGGTGGCATTAGTATGATCATGGTCGATTACTTGCAGCTAATGCGTGTACCTAGCCTAGCTGATAACCGAACGCTTGAAATTGCTGAAATTTCGCGTTCACTTAAATCACTAGCAAAAGAGCTAAAATGTCCGGTTGTCGCGCTTTCGCAGCTAAACCGTACGCTAGAGCAACGTGCTGATAAACGCCCAATTAACTCAGATTTACGTGAGTCAGGGTCGATAGAGCAGGATGCCGATTTAATCATGTTTATTTACCGTGACGAAGTTTACAACGAAGACAGTACTGATAAAGGTATTGCTGAAATTATCATAGGTAAACAACGTAACGGCCCAATTGGTAAAGTGCGTTTAACATTCCAAGGTCAATTTTCTCGCTTTGATAATTACGCGGGACCAGCGGTAGATGACGATTACTAATGCGCTTAGCCACTGCTGAAATTAACTTAACGGCACTTGCGCATAATTTAGCGCAAGTTAAGTGCTTTGCACCTAACAGCAAAGTAATGGCGGTGCTAAAAGCAAATGCTTACGGGCATGGATTAGTAACGATTGCGCAGCATTTAAATAATGCTGACGCATTTGCTGTGGCACGTATAGATGAAGGGCTCGCCCTTCGAGCTGGGGGCTTAACAAAGCCAATTGTATTACTAGAAGGCTTTTTTAACAAAGCCGACTTACCTATTTTACTTGCCAACAATTTTCAAACTATTATTCACGATGAGTACCAATTAGCGGCGCTTGAAAAAGCAAAGCTAGATGCACCAATAACATGCTGGTTAAAAGTAAATACAGGTATGCATCGATTAGGTATTGCGCCAGAGCAGTTTGAAGCGTTTTATAACCGCTTACAAAAAACACCTAACGCTAAAAATACCGTTAATTTAATGACCCACTTTTCGTGTGCTGATGACGTTGATAATGCTAAAACGGTTCAGCAAATTACGTTGTTTGATAATTTAGTGAATGGCATTGATCAAGCGCATTGTTTATCAAATTCTGCTGGTATTATTGCCTGGCCGAGCGGTCATGGCGATTGGGTACGTCCTGGGCTTATGCTATATGGTGTATCGCCAATGGCAAATAGTATTGGGCAGCAACACAAATTAAAACCAGTTATGCGCTTAACTACGCGCGTAATTGCAGTACGAGATGTGCCTGCTAATGAGGCTGTTGGGTATGGTGGTCGTTGGAAAAGCGATAAACCAACCAAGTTAGCTGTTGTAGCTATGGGTTATGGCGATGGTTATCCTCGGCATGCTAAAGAGGGGACACCGGTAATAATTGGTGAGCAGCGTTATGGTATTGTAGGAAGCGTAGCTATGGACATGATCAGCGTTGATATAGGCGCTAATGAGCATAATATTAAAGTTGGCGACAGAGTCACTATGTGGGGCCCTGAGCTTCCAGTTGAAGAAATAGCACTGTGCGCTGATACTATTCCTTACGAGCTATTATGTAATATTACACCACGCGTAAGTTATGAGTATCAGCCATAGTTAGTTTTTAGCGTATACCAATTGGGTATAATTACTCTTTTATAAAGTAAATGTCGCTAAAGCCCATACGGGCAAATTCTTGGTCGCGAAAGTTACGAACAGAAGCAGACCCTTTTGAGGTCATTTCTATTTGGCGTACCATGTTTAAGTAATTTGTTAAATCAATACCCTCGGCAGCAGCAATAGCTTGATACATGTCGTGGTATTTATCTTTTGCGAAGTTAATTTCGCGCGGTTGGTTTTTAAATGTATACGTTATTCTGCGTGCCATAATAAGCTCAGTTAAATTGAGTGTTAGTATAATTTTACACTGTATTGAACTGGCATTGAATGATTTGTTTAAATCAAATAATTAAAAAGTAGAGTTTAAAATGAAATTATCAGTAGAGATCAGTAAATATCCACTTCACCAAGATTACATTCCGTTTATTAAAGGCTTTATTGACCGCTTAAACGAATACGAAGATTTAAAAGTGATTACTAATACGTTATCAACGCAAATTTTTGGTGATTATGATTTAGTAATGCAGGTGCTAAATACTGAAATTAAGCGTTCATATGAAGAATTTGGTAAAGCTATTTTTGTATGTAAGTTTCTCTCTGGCGACTTATCGCCTGAATAATCAATAATACCAACCTGCATAAATCTTTGATCAATTTAACGAATTAAATTGCACTATAACGTCGTTAAAAATTTTTTATTTAGAACAACTAGATACAAAAATTTTTGCCTAGTTCTAGTGTAATTTTCTTAACGTTAAATAGACCCCGTATATAAGCAGATTGGTATAACAATCTGCACAACTAAACGGTAACTGCATAATATGGACTTTTTAACACAAACCTTAAGTGGTTTTACAGCAATGTCGCATTGGGAATACATTGCGGTAGGGTTGTCGATGGCGTACTTATTATTGGCAATAAAAGAAAGCTTATGGTGTTGGCCAGCAGCATTTTTTAGCACGCTCATTTATACAATAATGTACTGGAATGGCGCATTGCTCATGGAGTCGTTACTTAATTTTTATTATATGTATATGGCTGTATTTGGGTGGGTTGTATGGCGAAAAGGCAAAGCTGAAAATCTAAATATTACCTCGTGGTCGATAAACCGTCATGCTGTTTTAATTAGTTTAACAACCGTAGCTGCAATAACTATTGGTTACGTTATGCAAAACTATACGCATGCCGATTTTGCTTATCTTGATAGTTTTACAACGTGTTTTGCTGTAGTAACTACTTACTTAGTTGCTAAAAAAGTCCTCGAAAACTGGTTGTACTGGATTGTAATAGATGCAGCTTCCATGTATTTATATTATGAAAAAGGCTATTACCCAACGCTTGCGCTCTTTATATTTTATACCATTATAGCAGCGTGGGGCTTTAAAACTTGGTACGAAGAGTACGAACAAAGCCAAGCTAAGCCGCTAGCTCAGCTTTAATTAATGATTGAGCATACTCAGTTAGTAAAAATGTGTAGGGCGTTTATAGAGCCTACGAGCGTTATTTCAAGCGAGCGACTACTTAATGGTTTTAGTAACGATAATTTTTTAATACGTACCAAACAACAAGGGTATTTATTAAAGTGTTATAAAAGCCATTGGCCAGCCATAGGGCTTGAAGCACAGCGTTTTTTAAGTGAGCTTAATATATGTCCTGCGCCTGTTTGGCTCGATAAAAAGAATAGCCGTGCGGTATTTAATTATATTGAAGGTAATACAGCGCAATCGGATATAACGCTTAGCTTTATTAATAAACTTGCTCAAGTGCACAATTACGCAGTGTCTACTGCGCCAATGGATATAGCTAAAGAGCTGCATTTTTATCAAAGCACCGGCGTATATACGCAATATAAACCTCAAATAGAGCAGGCACTCAAAGTAGTTGCAGCCATGCAATTTGATGAAGGCTTTTGTCATAATGACTTGGTAAAAGATAACATTATTGTAAATGCTTCGGGCATGTATTTAATTGATTTTGAGTACGCGCAAACTAACGATGTATATTTTGATTTGGCAGCCCTTGCAGTGAGCTTTAATCTTAATGAGAGTAGTGAAAGTACATTGTTAAACAACTATAAAAATAGCGTTGATAAAACAAGCACGTTTTACCCATCAATAGATAAGCTAAATTACTATAAGCTGTTTTTTTTGGTGTTATGTATTGCTTGGTATGAGGAGCGCAGCATAACTAGTAAATCTATAATGTTACGTGCGCAGCTAAATAAACTTGTTACTAATACTTTTTTATAAAAGTTACAAACCACCAAAGCGTTCAGCGAGCTCTTTGTACTTTGTTACTTCTGCGGCATCAAATTGTGGCTCGCCGTTTTCGTCTTCTGACTTAGCTATTAGTAAACTCTCGCGAGCAAGACGCTTAACACGCTCAACTTTTACACCTAAAAATTCAGCGGTTTGCTCAGTAGACATTAAACTCATTATTATTTCCTCGTATTAAACTAATCCTCACAGCGACAATCATAATTTTAATGTTACTAAACCGTTACTGTTTCTTATCTAATAAGAATAAATAGCGTGTTTTTAAGCCTTTGTGAAGTGTTTTATTTAAAACAGCTTAATTAATAAGCATATAAGCTGATCTTACTGGTATTTATTTAAAGATCTCTTTATCATTGCCAGTGCTAAAGCACTGATATCGCGAGTTGGTGTGGCGGCAACAAATGTGCTCTCGTGGTGAAATGGATATCACGTGGCCCTCCGGAGGCTGAGTTGTAGGTTCGATCCCTACCGAGAGCGCCATTTGCTTTTATATGTATCAATTATCCTCTTTATATTACCTAGCTTCTTATTAATTACTCTTATATTTAAAAGTGCATTTACTGCAAAAACTTTGAAAGTTAATTTTAAAAAACAGCTTTCTAGTTATTTATACAATGCAAAATTAGCATCCAAAAATCATGTTGTAATTATTTACATATAAGATTTAGTGATAAATGAGGAAGACCGATTCAATGTTAAATAGTCAATTAGAGATACTAGCTCAAGGACACGCTTATCTTGAAGGTGTAACTAAAGAGGACTATTCCCAAGTCATTACTCCTAACTTTATTAGCTCGGCAGGATCTCATATGCGACATATTATCGATCATTATCAATCTTTAATGACCGGCTTTAGCACGCAAAAAGTAGATTATGATTGCCGCTTAAGAGGAGGAGATATTGAAAACTCTCCAACTGCTGCAATAAAAAAAATTGCCGAAATAACAACGTGGATTGAGCAGCTAAGTCCAGATGATTTTAATAAACCGTTATCACTTTCAAGTGAAGTTTCGATTAAAAGCAAAAATGTACAAACAGTAACAACATCACTTGCGCGAGAGCTTATTTTTGTAGGCAGTCACGCTGTGCATCATTACGCGATGATTTCACAAATTTCTTTTGCTCAAAAGTCGCAGCTCGATCAAAGCTTTGGTTTAGCACCAAGTACAGCTACTTTTTTAAGAGAAAATAGCCAGCCAGCACAACCAAAATCGATGCAAAATTAAAATGTGCACGTTAAGCTACTTTTTAACTGATGATGGCTACGAGCTATTTTTTAATCGCGATGAGCAAAAAACACGAGAAACGGCAATCGCTCCAAGTAAGCACCAGGGCAATGCAATTTTCCCCATTGATCCGCAAGGAGGAGGTACTTGGCTTGGGGTATCGCATTTTGGGCAAACACTCGCATTATTAAATGATTACCAAAGTGTATTTGATATAACTGCGGTAAAGCATAGTAGAGGTCTGTTAATCCCTCATTTACTGAGCAATAAAACCCCTGCATTGTACCAATTACAAAACATGGATTTATCGGGCTACGCGCCTTTTAAGTTGTGTATTTTTCCGGATGGACTATCGATAAATAACAATAACGTGGTTTTTGTTAGGTGGGATGCAAAGCAGTTGATCCACTGCCAAGTTGAACCACTTGCTACGTCATCAGGTGTTGAGCTTGAAACGGTGACACAAAAGCGTAAACAACAATTTAAGCAACTTATTGATTTAAGACATCCTGAAAGTGAGCAGTTTTTAGCGTTTCATTACAGTAAAGCCGAACAAGGGCAATATGGCGTAAACATGCTAAGAGAAGATGCAATGACGGTCAGTATTAGTCATATTAAAGTTGGTAACACTATACGCTTTAATTATTTTGATAAGCAGTCTCAGCTCATTAGTAGCATTGGTTGTTTAAAAGTGGCTGCAGCTTAACTAAATATTTTTATAGTCATAACTATTACATAATTAAAAACAAAAAAGTCGATGTAATTAATTACATCGACTTTTTTGTTAACTGTATTTTACCTGCTATATTAAGCAGCAGGTAAAAATTATGAGTGATTTATATAATCATCCTTTTTATCACCAAGGTAGAGCCTAAGTAGCTTTTCAGGCGCACTTGGTAGGTGCACACTTAAAAGTAATCTAGGGGTGTGATTAAAGTTGCTATCAATGCCCATGCAATGAAATTGAGCGCCTAGCTTATGATATTGCTTTAATAAAATCGGTATGTCTTTTTTATCTTCTTCTATTCCCATAACCAATGCTGATACATGATCTATGTTTAACGTGTGATCACTAATGAAGTCTTCAAACTCTGGATGAATTTTATTATTAAAAGGCGTATTTGCGCTAACACCTTGTTTATTATTAACCATAGCATGGTCAATAATTGCGACAGAACGAGGGTCGTAAAGCTTACTTAATGAAACCGTGCCATATAAAGTCCTATAACGTGGGTTTTGCGCCATAAACGCACCGATCCCTTTAAATAGCAGTAATAAGCCATGGTAACTGCCTTGATGTTTTTGAACTATAAACGAGCGACCCATTTCCAAGCACGGCTGTTGCTGATTAATAAAAGAGGGTTCAAAATTAAACATTTGCGATAAATAAAGGGCGCTCACGTCGCTATTTTTTTGTAATAAATCAGTTTGTCCAATTCGATAAGCTCCAATGATCTCTTCATTTTTATGATCAAAAATAAATAAATGCATGTAGCTTGCGTCAAACTTATCTGTATCACATGGCTCACCGCTTCCTTCGTTTAATGTACGAAAGGTTATTTCTCTAAGGCGTGTTATTTCAGCAACACAATTAGGTATTTGATCTTGATAACCGTAATAAACGGAGTAACTTTTAAAGTCTAATAAGTGCTGCTCGCATGGTAAGCTAGCAAGTTCACTCGTCATTTTTGTTTTATCAACATCCTGCATAATCGCTTTTAGTTGCATTGACTGGGCATCTTCTTGCCAAGGTGTTACGAAGCGTTCATCGTTTAAATAGCAAAGCAGGCGCGCAATATCGTTAATGTCGTCAGTTTTCTCAAATTTATTTAATAACTTGGGTGTAAGTAAATTACCAGCACCTAAATTAATGGACCTTTTTTGAATTTTAAGTAATTCACGTATTAGCATTAATAATCTAAATCGGTAGTAAATACGTCCCAAATTGTAAAACATAGGGCTATTTTGACCACTAATAAACACAGGTAATAAAGGGGCTTGTGTTTTTAAGGCTAGTTGAGCGGTTAAGCGATTCCATTGACCGTCGGTTACACGTTGTTTTTTTGATTGAAAAAACGAAACCCTGCCAGCAGGAAAAAGCACAAGTAAACCATCGTTATTTACATGTTTAAAACACTGTTTAATTGCACTGGTATTAATAGCTGCTTTTGGTTTTAGCGGATTGGCAAAAATAAAATAATCTTTAATTTCTGTAAATATTTTTAAACCAACGTTAGCCATTACTTTAGTATCGCTACGATAATGGGTGAGTAATTTGGCAATTATTACGCCCTCAATCATGCCATAAGGGTGGTTACATACTACTATGCAAGGGCCTTGTTTAGGTATTTTGTTAATAACACCTTGTGCGCCAAGTACATTAATACCCAATACATTTAAAAGCTTTTCACTAAACTCCTGCTTATCTAAACCCGATAAATTATTAGAGAGGTATATATCACGCAGTTTATTTATACCTAATAAGCTATCGAGTAGTGGAGCGGCTACTTTTAATATATGACCCAAAGGCGAGGCTGTGTTTATTGCAGCCACACTTAGGTTTGATACGGGGTGATTTAATTTTGTCATATACGTTGATGCTCTTAAATTTTTATAGCTGTTGTGTATATTTAGACCGAGGAAAAACCACATTATGTTCAAATTAGGTTAATTAAGTTTGTTTAAAAGCGTAAAAATAATACTCAAATAGTCTTTTAAGTGCTAAATGGTTGTAGGTTATTAAGAAAATAGAAGAGGGTTTTAATTATCCATAAAATAAGGTTACCCACTACAGCTAATAAGAGTGATACAGCAAGTAATCCTTTGTAGTTATATATCACTACTTACAACTCAAAAACTAGACTTTTAGGCTTAATTAATGATATTTAAGGTACATATTCCTTAATAGAAAAATCCCGCCTTTATGCTAATTACTTTGCCCGTATCTGAGCTTACTCCTGGTATGTATGTTGATAGCGTTACTAAGCAACATGAAGGGATCAATAGCATAAAAATAAAGACCAGTGGCTTAGTGCGCGACAAATCTATTATTAAGCGTTTAGTGTCTGAAGGGGTGCTTGAGCTGCTTATAGATTTTGCTAAAGGTGATGCCCCAGTTCCTGCCAAATATAAGCCTCAAAGCAAACCTAAAACATCTAATAGCCAGCAAAAAGCCGAAAAAACACCTATAGCAATCTCAATTGAACAAGAATTTGCTAAAGCGAGTGTCAATTACGATCAGCATGGCCGAAAGCTACAGTCGTTATACGGTGACTTAACATCTGGCCTGAGTGTTAATATAAAAGTGCTTGATGAAATAGCCAGCGAAATAGTCAGCTCAGTTTTTCGTAACGCCAACGCCATGACTATTCTTACTCGTATAAAAGATAAACACAGCTATAACTGGCGGCATATGATCAACTGCGCCATTTTTACCGCTGTATTTGCTAAATACTTAGGGTACAAAATGGCTGTTGTGCAAGAGCTTGCCATGGGCGCGTTACTTCATGATTTAGGCCAAGCTAAATTACCGCAGGGTATATTTTCAAAGCCAACTAAGGTTACTAATAATGAGCTCTTAGCGATTAAAAAGCATGTAGCGCAAGGTTTGGGTTTAGTTAAAGGCGAGAAGGGTATAACACCCCTTATGCTTGATATGATAGTGAATCATCATGAGCGCTTAGATGGCTCTGGTTATCCGCGAGGTCTACAGGCAGAGAAGTTAAGTCGTCCAGCGCGTATAATGGCAATTGTAGATGTGTACGATGCAATGACTGCCGATAGAATGCATCAAGATGGTGATGAACCAATCAACGCATTGCGGTACTTATTAGCCAATAAGCAATTGTTTGATGGTGAGTTAGTACAGCGTTTTATAAAGTGTTTAGGGGTTCATCCGGTAGGAACTATTGTAAAATTAACGAATGAACGTTTAGCCTTAGTGCTTGAAGGGAACGTATTAAATCCTATTAAACCTAAAATTAAGCTATTTTATAATGCTAAGCACAATCATCATGTTACACCGAAAGACATCGATTTAAGTGAGCACACCCAAGAGCTTAAAATACTATCAAGTGTTAAGCCCTTAGATTATCAGATTAATTTGTCTCGCCTGCTAAAAGAGCATTTGTTGAATTAGCCTTACTGCATTGCCTTTTTTTAGTTTGTTTTGCAGAAATAAACGCACCCAAAAAGCAATTTCCCATCAGTGTTAACCATAACAAAGTGCCTAGCTCTACGTGCAATGCAAAACAACACAGCGCTAAAGAAATCAACGCATTTAACATTGCCCCTAGCCAATAATGGTTTACGGGGTTATCGCATTGTCCTGCTTGAGTACATGCACAGTAGTTTGCTTTGTAAAAGCAAAACACACTCGCCCCACAAAATATTAGCCCTGTAATAATAAATAAAATGATCACAGTTTTACTTCCATTGCGATTTTATAATGAGTGTAAGTTGCTACTAATTTCAAGTCAATCTAAATGATAACTAATTACATTTAGAGTGTTTGCTCTAATACCACACTTCTCATCCGATGAGTTTTAAATAGTTGTTAAAATGCCGTTAAAAAACATGTTTTTTACTGTCTTTTGACGTATTAATAGAGTTTTTTACAAAAAATTAAGGTAGTGTAATCACGTTTTAAATCCTAATAACAACACACATAGTACCCAGACAGTCAGTTTGGTTAAGGACTCAACAATGAAATTTTCTAAAACTCTTATTGCAGCTTCGCTTGCATTTGTTTCAGCTGATAGCTTTGCAGCTGCGTTTCAATTATCAGAGCAAAATGCATCGGGTTTAGGCCGTGCATACGCTGGTGAAGCTTCTATCGCAGACGACGCGTCTGTAGTTGCACGTAACCCTGCACTAATGACTTTATTTAAAGAGAAGCAACTAAGCGTTGTAGCAATTGGCGTAATTCCAGATGTAAGCTTAGAAGGTGAAAGTGCCCCAGCAGGTATTGATGAGTCATCATTAGATGACGATAGCATTGCACCAAGTGCAGTGGTACCAGCAGCTTACTTTACTATGCCTTACAGCGATAAAATCTCACTTGGTTTTGGTGCATTTTCTAACTTTGGTTTATCAACAGACTTTGATGATGATTACTCAGCAGGTCAAATTGCGGGTAAAACAGAAATATTTACTGTTAACTTAAATGCAAGCGTTGCTTATAAAGTTACTGAAAAGTTTAGCTATGGTATTGGCTTGAATGTGATTTATGCAGAAGCTGAAATTGTTCGACATTTAGGTGAGACTCCATTACCTCTTCCAGCTCAAACAGAAGCAAGAAATTTAAAAGGTGATGATACTGGTTTCGGCTTAAATGTGGGATTGATGTACCAGCTAGATGATAATAGTCGTTTTGGTTTTAATTACCGTACTGAAACAGATATTACATTTGATGGCGATTTCTCTAGTGCTCTACCAACAAATTTTGGTGGTACTAATGGGGTGAAATATCCTGGAGCTGTTGATATTACGCTTCCTGCAATAGCAGAGTTTTCTGGTTCTCATCAGTTAGATGATAAGCTAGGCCTACATTACAGTGTATTATGGACAGGATGGAGCAGTTTTGAATCATTAGAAGCGCAAGTAACTGCGCCGACGGGTGATAAATTTATTGGATTTAGTAAAGATGAGAGTTTTTCTGATTCTATGCGCTACGCAATAGGTTCTGATTATCAATACAGTGAAAACTTATTGTTACGCGCAGGTGTTGCTTACGACGAATCACCTGTATCACAAGATCACTTATCTATCTCTATTCCAGATACAGATCGTTTTTGGTTCTCATTTGGCGGTAATTACGCAATTGACCAGCAATCAAATGTTGATTTAGGTGTAAGTATTATTCGCGGTAAAACTCAAAACTTTAAAGAAGATGGATTTGAGTTTGAGTCAGAAGGTAATGCAGTACTTATTGGTGCTCAGTACAACTACAAATTCTAATATTTGTATAAATGCTTAGAGCTTAGGCTCTGGGCACAAAAAAGCCGCTCACTTTAATTAAAGTGAGCGGCTTTTTTAATGCCTATTAAATAGTGTTAATAGGCATTTTATGAAAGCTTATAAGCTTTCTATTTTAGTTTTTTGCTCAAGTAGCTTAGTTTTAGCATCGCTAAACTCAGCCAGTTTTGCATTTTCTTTAGCAAGTACCGCTTCAGGTGCGTTATTAACAAACTTTTCGTTAGCGAGTTTGTTTTGCACTTGTGCTAGGCCTTTTTCTGCTTTTTCGAGTTGCTTATTAATACGCGAAAGCTCGGCTTCTACATCAATTAAGCCCGCCATTGGGATCATGATCTCAAGGTTGCCAACATAAGAAGTCGCACATGCAGGTGCCCCGTCTTTGTTTTCAAGCATTGTAAACTCTTCAATTTTTGCAAGTGATGCTAAAAATGATTTGTTTTCTTCAATGCGGCGCACGTCGTCGCTTGATGCATTAGCAAGTAATACGCTAAGTGGTTTACTTGGGCTAATATCCATTTCACCACGAATATTACGAATAGCTAAAATGAATTGTTTAACCCACTCTAAGTCGTCCATCGCTTTAGCATCAACGCTTGCTTCATTATATACAGGGAACGGCTGAACCATAATGCTGGTGTTTGTTGTTTCAAGGCCTGCAAGAGGTGCAACACGTTGCCAAATAGTTTCAGTGATGTACGGCATCATTGGGTGCATTAAACGCAGTAAGCTTTCAAGTACGGTAATAAGTGTATTACGTGTACCACATTGCTGCGCTTCATTACCTTTAAATAATACCGGCTTAGTTAGCTCTAAGTACCAATCACAGAACTGGTTCCAAGTGAATTCGTAAAGCGTGTTAGCAGCTAAGTCAAAGCGGTAGTTATCTAAATGCTCTGTGTAGGTTTTAACTGTTGACTCAAATTGACCTAAAATCCAGCGGTCAGCTAATGAAAGCTCTTTTTGTGCGTCGTTTGCAAAACCACAGTCTTGCTCTTCTGTATTCATTAATACGTAACGGCTCGCGTTCCATAATTTATTACAGAAGTTACGGTAACCTTCAAGGCGGTTCATGTCCCAGTTAATATCACGACCGGTAGATGCCATTGCAGCAAGTGTAAAGCGAAGGGCGTCGGTGCCGTGTGCCTCAATACCGCCTGCAAATACTTTACGCGTATCTTTTTCGATTTTAGCGGCAAGTTTTGGCTGCATCATGTTACCAGTACGTTTTTGTACTAGGTCTTCAAGTTCAATGCCGTCAATCATGTCTAGTGGGTCAAGTACGTTACCTTTTGACTTAGACATTTTATCGCCATTATCGTCACGTATTAAACCAGTTACATACACGGTTTTAAACGGAACTTGTGGTTTGCCATTTTCGTCTTTTACAAAGTGCAGCGTCATCATAATCATGCGCGCAACCCAGAAGAAAATAATATCAAAACCAGTTACCAGCACGTCAGACGGGTGGAAGGTTTTTAAATCATCGGTATTTTCTGGCCAACCTTGTGTAGAGAAAGTCCAAAGCGCTGATGAGAACCACGTATCAAGTACGTCTTCGTCTTGGCTTAGCGTTACGTTATCAGCAATGTTGTTTTCACGGCGAACTTCGGCTTCGTCGCGACCAACAAATACATTGCCTTCACTGTCGTACCAAGCTGGAATGCGGTGACCCCACCAAAGCTGGCGTGAAATACACCAATCTTGTACGTCGTTCATCCACGAGAAGTACATGTTTTCGTATTGCTTAGGTACAAATTGAATATCGCCGTTTTTAACAGCGTCTTTTGCAGGTTCAGCAAGTGGTGCAACACGTACATACCATTGGTCGGTAAGTAGTGGCTCAATTACCACACCAGAGCGATCGCCGTAAGGAACCGTTAAACCATGGTCTTCAATTTTTTCAAGCAAACCTAGTTCTTCAAATTCTGCCACAATTGCTTTACGTGCTGCAAAACGATCAAGGCCGTGCAAGCGCTCAGGTATTGGTGCATCAAACTCAAGCTCTTTACCGTCAAAGGTGTATGTTTCACCTTGGGTAAGAATAGCGGCGTCTTTATCGAAAATGTTGATCATAGGCATTTGATGACGCTTGCCCACTTCGTTATCGTTAAAGTCGTGCGCTGGGGTTATTTTTACACAGCCCGTGCCTTTATCTTTATCGGCGTGTTCGTCAGCAACAATTTTAATACGACGATTAACGATGGGTAATAAAATCTCTTTATCGATTAAATCTGTGTAGCGTTCGTCATCAGGATTTACTGCAACACCTGAGTCACCCAACATGGTTTCAGGACGTGTTGTTGCTACTACTATGTAGTCTTTTCCGTCTTGTGTTGTAACGCCATCAGCCAGTGGGTAACGTAAGTTCCACATGTGGCCTTGCTTGTCTTTGTTTTCAACTTCAAGATCAGAAATAGCCGTGTGTAATTTTGGATCCCAGTTTACTAGGCGTTTGCCTCGGTAAATTAGGTTTTCTTTATGAAGGCGTACAAACACTTCTTTAACGGCTTCAGATAGGCCATCGTCCATGGTAAAGCGTTCACGATCCCAATCAACCGATGCGCCAAGGCGACGAAGTTGCTTAGTGATAGTGCCGCCAGATTCTTTTTTCCATTCCCAAATTTTATTAATAAAATCTTCGCGGCCTAAATCGTGGCGTGTTTTGCCTTCTTCGGCATGCAGTTTACGCTCAACCAACATTTGCGTTGCAATACCTGCGTGGTCAGTACCTACTTGCCATAATGTGTTGTTACCTTGCATACGTTTAAAACGCGTTAGGGTATCCATTATTGTATCTTGGAAGGCGTGGCCCATGTGTAAGCTACCAGTGACATTTGGCGGCGGGATCATAATTGAATATGGTACGCCTTGGCCAGATGGCTTAAAGTAGCCTTTTTGTTCCCAGTCTTGATATAGAGACTGTTCAATATCTTGCGGATTGTAGGTTTTATCCATTACACAGAACCTTAAATAAGTACTTAAATTAGTTGGTTAGTTTGCCTGATTGGCTAGCTATTAATATCTTGCGTGGTGAGATTGGCACCGAGTTGGCGTAGCTTTTTAAAACGCTCGCGGGCTGCTTGCTTAGCAGCTGGTTCTACGGGTACAAAATCAAAAACTTGGTTAAACCGACGAATGTAATCCGGTAACTGAGTAGCCAAGTTAATTAAAACTTTACGATTGCCAACAGGTGGCGTAATACCAATTTCTACAGGTGCGCCGCCTTTAGGGCCTTCACCTTGTAAATTATGTGGCACAAAACTATCTGGATCGAATGCCCAAATTATTTCATCAATGGCACAGGCTGCTTCGTTATCGTTAACACAAATAAACACACGCTGCCCATTTCGATACTGATCGGCTGCAATTTGAGCTGCCAATGCAAAATGATCGTCAGCCTTCGCTTTAGACTCATCTTGTTGCTTTAGAACGAAAAATTTAGCGTTCATGTTCATTGTATCGGGGTTTCCCATGACATTGAATGTATACCAAATTGATATACACAAATTAAGAGGCAGATTTTGCCATATAACGGGGTTTGCTTCAATTAATACACAAATAAATAAGGCGCCAAATGGCGCCTTATAAATAGTTAAATAGATTATTAATCGTGCGTAGCTTCGCTTACACCCGCTCGGTTTAATAAATACTGAGTAAGCATAGGAACAGGACGGCCCGTTGCGCCTTTTTTAGCGCCACTGCGCCATGCTGTACCGGCAACATCTAAATGTGCCCAATTATACTTTTTAGTAAATTTAGATAAGAAACATGCCGCAGTAATAGTACCCGCAGAGCGTCCACCTAAGTTCGTAAAGTCAGCAAATGGGCTTTCTAGTTGATCTTGGTAGTCATCCCATAACGGTAACTGCCATGCACGGTCGCCACTTTGCTCAGACGCTTTTAATAAATCGTGTGCAAGTGGGTTATGGTTTGATAGTAAACCAGTAGCATGCGCGCCAAGGGCTACAATACACGCGCCAGTTAGCGTTGCTACGTCAATAACCGTATCTGGGTTAAAGCGTTCAACATATGTTAGTGCGTCGCATAATACTAAGCGGCCTTCAGCGTCGGTGTTTAATACTTCAACTGTTTGCCCCGACATTGTTGTTAAAATATCACCTGGACGATACGCATTTGAGCCAGGCATGTTTTCACAACCCGCTAAAACACCAATAACGTTAATCGGCAATTGCATTTGTGCAAGTGCACGCATTGCGCCAATAACGCCTGCTGCTCCGCCCATGTCGTATTTCATTTCGTCCATGCCTTCGCCTGGTTTTAATGAAATACCGCCTGAATCAAACGTTAGACCTTTACCAACAAGTACAATAGGGGCTTGGTCGTCAGCGGCGCCTTTGTAGTTAATAATCGACATAATCGATTCGTTATCACTACCTCGACCAACAGCTAGGTAAGAATTCATACCAAGTTCTGCCATTTGCTTTTCGCCAATAAGATCAACAGTGATGTTGTCAAAATCAGTTGCCAGCTCTTGTGCTTGTTCACCTAAGTACACAGGGTTACAAATATTTGGTGGCATATTAGCTACGTCTTTACATAGCTTACTACCTGCTGCAATGGCTAAACCATGCTCAATAGCGCTTTCGCCAATAGTTAGTTCGCGTCGTGTTGGTACGTTAAACACCATTTTGCGAAGTGGACGACGAGGGTCTACTTTTTTACTTTTCAGTTGGTTAAACGTATATAGGCAGTCTTGCGTTGTCTCAACTGCCTGACGTACTTTCCAGTAGGTGTCGCGACCTTTAACGTGTTGCTCTGTTAAAAAGCAGACTGCTTCCATAGAGCCCGTTTCGTTTAAGGTATTTATAGTTTTAGAAATGATTTGTTTATATTGCTTATCATCAAGCTCACGCTCTTTACCACAACCAACAAGCAATATGCGCTCGCTTAATACATTAGGTACATGATGCAATAATAAAACTTGGCCTGGCTTACCTTCTAAATCGCCACGGCGAAGTAAATTAGAGATATAGCCATCACTAATTTTATCGAGTTGTTCACCAATGGGGGATAACCTACGTGGCTCGTAAACGCCAACCACAATACATGCGCTGCGCTGTTTTTCTGGGCTACCACTTTTTACGTTAAATTCCATTGTTACTCCTGGTTTTGAGTCGTTTAAGTTACTAAGTTGGGGCTAAAAAAGTATTTTCTAGTCTTATCTACGTAACTTATGTAAGGATAATTCTTATTTTAGCTGATTTTGCTAGACTCTTACTGTGTAATTGAACTTTATATGCTTAAGGGCTACTAATGCAACATTATATCGTGCACTTAGGTAGGATAATTAATTTTGATGGCTTATAATAATAGCCTATTTGCCGGTATTAATTGGGTAAAATAGCTATTTAACTATTCAATTCTCACTATCGTAGTGAAATTCCATGTTTAACAGGGGCGAGCATTGCTAATTTTCCGTTATTTGACCGCTGAGGTTTTAAAATCGCAGGTCGCCGTATTTTTAACTTTGATGACAATATTTTTGTCACAAAAGTTAGTTGGTATTTTAGGTGATGCCTCTGAGGGCAGCATTCCTGCTAAATTAGTGCTATCGATGATTGCATTAAAACTTCCACAACTAGCCTCGCTAATACTTCCGCTGAGTATATTTTTAGGCATTATTTTAGCCTACAGCCGTATTTACGCCGATAGCGAAATGACCGTACTTAAAGCCTGTGGCGTAAGTGAATGGTATGTTGTGCGCGTAACACTTATATCAAGTGTAGGGCTTGCTATATTAGCCGCAGCACTGACTATGTATATAGCGCCGTGGGCAAGCGAGCAAGAGTATCAATTAAAAGAGCAAGCCAAAGCCGATGCGGGGTTATCTGCACTCAGAGCTGGGCGGTTCCAAGAAACCGGTAACGAAAAAGCCGTGGTGTTTATTCATAATATTGAAAAGGGTGGCAAAGAGCTCAATAAGGTATTTGTTGCACAGTTACCCGATAGCGAAAAAGGCAACTTAGCGCGCTTGGTATATGCAGAGCAAGGTGTTGTGGTTGAAGCCGTAAATGGTGAGCAACAGCTCGTACTAACAGACGGTAAACGTTACGAAACAGATGGCACAACGCCTGCACTTAACTTAACAGAATTTGATGGTTACAGCGTACAAATACGAGAACAAGAAATAGAGCATCAACGCCGTAAATTAGAGGCTGTGCCTACTAATCAATTACTCGCCATTAATACTCCAGAATCTATTGCTCAATGGCAGTGGCGACTCGCTATTCCGTTATCAATTCCGCTACTTACCTTACTGGCAGTACCGCTAAGTGTGGTTAATCCTCGCCAAGGTAAATTTGCAAAACTAGTACCTGCTATAAGCTTGTACTTAGGCTATTTTATTTTACTAAATGCCGCTAAATTTGCAGTTGAAGATGGCAAAATTCCGCCTTCAATTGGCTTGTGGTGGATTCATCTAAGTGCCTTGTTTATAGGTGGATTATTAATTATAAAAGGGCGACCGTTGGGCGCTTGGCTTAAAGCCGTTGTAACTAAGCGGGAGTTAGGCTCATGATGAAAACACTTGATTGGTATTTAGGGCGCAGTATTTTACAAACTACCGGCTTTGCATTGTTGGTACTTGTTGGTATTAGCACCTTAATTAAGTTTATCGACCAGCTAAAGTCGGTAGGGCGTGGTAGTTACGATTTAATGACCGCAATGCTTTACACTTTGTATACAATACCTGGTGATCTTGTTGTGTTTTTCCCTATGGCTGCGCTAATTGGTGGCTTAACGGGGTTGGGGGCACTTGCCTCAAACAGTGAGCTGGTAGTGATGCAAGCGGCTGGTATGTCGCGCTTACAAATAATTGGTTCTGTGATGAAAACGGCCATATTTATGGCTGTATGCATTATGGCACTTGGCGAATGGGGTGCACCTGAAGCGCAATTACACGCCAAAGAAATGCGTAACCAAGCAATACATGGCGGCGATGTATTTAACACACAAAAAGGTGTATGGGCTAAAGACGGCAGCAATTTTATTAATATTGAAGATGTTGACGAAAACGGCAGGCTCAATGGGGTACACATGTACCACTTTGACAAATCGTTAGAGCTTACCCAAATCACTAAAGCAAAAGATGCACTGAGCCGAAAAGAAGGCTGGCTACTTCGTGATGTAAATAAGGTTATTATTACGAGCGAAAAAACCACAACAGAGCAACTACCAGAAGAGTTTTACCCTTCACAATTGACTGCTGAAAAGTTAGGGGTTGTTTCGGTAAAACCAGAGTCACTCTCATTTACTGGGCTTTGGTCGTATTTAACTTATTTAGAGCAAAACGAACAAGACACCAGTACCTACGAGCTTGCTCTGTGGCGTAAGCTTATGCAGCCTGTATCTGTAGCGGTAATGCTGCTGGTGGCGCTCTCGTTTATATTTGGCCCACTGCGTACCGTTACTATGGGCGCACGTATTATTATGGGTGTTGTAACGGGGATCGTGTTTCACTTAACTAATGAAATATTTGGCCCTGTAGTTATGGTTTACCAAATACCTGCCATTATAGGGGCGGTATTACCCAGTATTATATTTATAGGCTTTGCGACATATTTGATGAATAAACGGGTATAGAGTACCTATTCAAAGCATTAAAAAGGGTGACCACTGGTCACCCTTTTTGCTTTTTAATTACCAGTTTTGGAAAGCTGGTATTAATCAAGCTCACTATAAATACGCCTGTTCTCTTCTTTAGTAAGTGTAATAACTTCTGTTTTAGAGATGTAATCTTGTAGTGCCTTTTTGTTTTTAAAATCGACTAACACCACCAAATTACCTAAACCGAGTAAAGCGCTAACGCTGCGGATAATTGATTGCGGCCAGCTAATTAAATTACCTTCAAGAGTTTGTACTTTTAAACGCCATGCACGCATGCCAATGGTTTGCCCGCTTTTAGTCCAAAAGTAGCCAAAAAATACTAAGCTAACAATAATTAAAAGAGCGGTACGAATACCCGAAAGAAGATTTGAATTTTGAATAAAGGCAGATACATCCTCTGCGCCATTTAAACTAATTACATCGAGAGAAATAAGCCCTTGTACTGCAAATAAATACAGCACTACAGTTAACATCGCAAACGCAATAATGGCTAACGTATCGTAGACCAACGACGCAAAACGGCGCCAAAAACCAGCACGTGGAAACTCACCCGACATAAATACACTCTCACTATTAATATGCGAGCTAGTTTAACAAAAAAGCTTACAAATACTAAGACATGTTGATGCTTAGAGAGGGAATTGATTTTATTGCTTTAAGTTATTACCTACAGGGGAAATGAAAAAGACCCTGCTATTGGTAGCAAGGCCTTTTAATTTATAGCGAGTTTAACCTAGCTTAATGGCAAGGTATTTTATGTCGTCACCACTTATTTGCGGTAAAAAATAAATATCGCCGTATTTAAAATACTGCTGCGAGTTAATTATTACGGCCTGTGCAGCCTGAGGCAGTGAGTCGTAAGTTTGGCCCAAGCTATAGTCATTCACATTACCCACTTTTACTGCCTGATTAAGGCGAGTTGATGGCTCATCAACAACCGTATAACCATCATTATCCGCAATGTAGTACACATTTTGATAAGTGTAGTAAGTCGTATTATGGTGTTTAAAATGCCTGTAATTTCTTGGTAGCGTATTTATACGCAGGCCTCTAGGTGGTTTAACAACATGGTAGCCTCTTTTAGCTTTACGGTAATAAAGGCCGTCGTTAAACGTAAACGAAATACCATTAAATCTGATTGATGCGCTATTGCGTGGTAAATGGTTTATAAATCGATTTTGTCTGTAAGCGACTGAATTGTGATGGCTTGTTAAGTAGTTATATTTTCGCTGGTTGTAGCGGTGTAGTTCACGCTTTTCATGTTTGTACTTAGCAAGTTTACGTTTTTCTTGCTTACGGTCTTCTCGTTTTTCTTTTTTATGTTCAATACGCTGCTTTTTTTCATGGCGGCGTTCATCGCGTTTATATTCAACACGTTTTTCGTGGTCACGTTTAAAGCTTTTATCATTCTCTCGCTCGTTTTGTGCTCCAAGCGCAGAGCCTGATACTGTGCCAATGGCGAGCAGGGCAGGTAGTAAAAAAGTAAGTTTCATAGTATTGCCTCGTTTATGTTTTTACATAACTGGGTTCAATACTAGCGGCTCAAACTGAATGTTAACTGACATACAACAGCAAACGGAGTTATGCTTACAGCTTTTTACATTTTACTGACGGTTCTTGACATAATCTCTAGTTTTTGACGATTTTAGGAACGTTTTAATATATCAAAATGATTAGTCGTGTCACAAAAAATGGATATGAAATTAGTAATTAAGCCTTCCTTGGCTTTGCAGGTTAATTACTTTTGATAAAAAGGATAATCGCTATAACCTACTTCGGTGCCGCCATACATAGTGGCTGCATCGGCCTCGTTAAACGTCCAATTATTTGCTATACGCTCTGGTAAATCAGGGTTAGCTATAAATGGGCGACCAAATGCAAATAAATCACCGTAACCTTCACCTAAAATACGTACCGCTTTTTCTACTGTGTATTTACCTGCATAAATAATGCGACCTGAAAATTCAGCTCGTACTGCTTTATAAAATTCTAGTGGTAAATCGGGAGCGTTATCCCAATCAGCTTCAGCAATCGATAAGTAAGCAATACCCGCTTGCTCAAGTAATTTAACGGCTTGGATATAAGTGTGATGAGGGTTTGATTCAACAAGCCCTAAATACACTCGTGTTTCATCTGTGCTTTCAAATAAAGGAGCAAAGCGAACACCTAAACGGTTTGCGCCTACAACGTCACTTACCGCTTCAACTATTTCTTTTAAAAATCGCAGGCGATTACTAAGCGTTCCACCGTATTGATCGTCACGGTTATTAGTATGCTCAGAAATAAACTGATTAACTAAATACCCGTTAGCACAATGAAGCTCCACACCATCAAAGCCAGCTTCTAGAGCATTGCGTGCAGCTTGCGCATACATGTTTACTAGCTCGCCAACCTCAGTAGTACTTAATGCTCGGGGCTCACTTGGGTCAGCCAATACGCCTTCACCAGGTGCGGTTTCAATAAATACTTTTACGTTTTCAGCAATAATATCTGAAGGGCCAACCGGTTTACCTGAATTTGGTTGTAGCGTGGTGTGCGATACGCGCCCTACATGCCAAAGCTGAGCAAAAATAACACCGCCTTTAGCGTGTACTGCTTGTGTTACTTTTTTCCAGCCTTCAATTTGTGCTTGCGAGTGAATACCTGGGGTCCAAGCGTAACCTTGCCCACGAGGCTCTATTTGTGTGCCTTCGGTAACCATAAAACCAGCCGATGCACGCTGCGAGTAATACTCAGCCATTAATTTATTAGGAATATTGCCAGGCTGAGTGCTGCGAGAGCGAGTAAGAGGAGGCATCACAATACGGTTTTTAAGTGTAAAAGGGCCAAGCTCAATTGATGAGAATAAAGGAGCGGTATTAACTAATTCTGATTTCATTTTAAATTCTCTTATAAAGCAAACAAAGGCTTAAATAGTGGTTAAGCAACATTGGCAGCATAGAGATTTAAAGATACAATTTGAAACAATACTTTTTTGTGCAGCATACAATTATGAATGGTATCAGTCGGCTCGATATAAAACAGTTAAGAGTACTCAGTAGCTTATTAGAACTGCAAAATCTTTCACAAGTAGCCAAAAAAATGGGGTTAACGCAACAAGCTATTAGTGAGCAACTACGAAAACTACGAGACTTATTTGACGATCGCTTGTTTATTCGCCAAGGCAATAACATGGTTGCTACTCCTAAAGCGCAAGGGCTCAAGGCACCTATTAATAATATTTTAAAGCAATTAGAGTCGTTACTAGAGCCCGAGCAGTTTAGCCCGCAAACTTATAAAGGTGTGTTTACCATAAGCGCAACCGACTACGCCACGCAGGCCTTATTGCCGCAATTATTTAATATTACTCGCCGCGAAGCGCCAGGTTTAAAGCTGATTGTGCGCGACTTTGCATCAGATAACGTTAATCAACTTATAACGGCAGGCGAGCTTGATTTGCTGATAAGCTTTCCAGAATTTATACCCGACAACCTTTCTTATATCACTTTGTTTGAAGAACAGCATTTGTGTATTACCGGTATAGGTAACACTACTTACACTGAACCTTTGAGTTTGGCGCAATTTGCAAAGTATCCACAGCTAGTGGTGTCGCCATCTCGTGCAAATTTGCGCGGATCGCACGATCAGTGGTTTGAAAGCCAAGGGCTAAAACGTAATATTGTTATGTCGGTACCAAGTTTTTCTGCGGTGCCCGACATTTTACATACAACCGATATGCTCGCGTTTTACCCATCAAGATTATTACCAAACAGCAAAGTTAAACAGCTAAAAATAGAAGCTCTGCCTCCTACATTTAAAGTAATAGCCGCATGGCACCCGCGTACTAATAAAAGCCCTATTCATAAATGGTTGATAGAGCAATTACAAAACTTATAAAATCCGTAAAAATGCAACAAGATCTAAACGCTCTTGCTTGGTGAGTTTTAATGGTTTTAACAATTTCGTCGTTTTAGGAAAGTGTGGATCGTTTAATTGGCTTTTCCTAGGCTTAGGTCTTGCTCCACCATGGTTGTACATGTTTACTATGCCTAGTAGGTCATCAAAAAGCCCATTGTGCATCCAAGGAAATGTTTCAGTTAAACCAAGTAGAGAAGGGGTTCTAAATAACCCTATATCACTTGGATTATTTGTAAAATTAAACCGGCCTTTATCTTCAAAACTACGGCCGTAGTAATGAAGGCCAGTGCCATGAAATTGGTTGTCACTTAATAGTGCGCCATTGTGGCAAGTCATACATTTTGCTTTGGTTCTAAATAAATGTAATCCGTTTAATTCATTTTCGGATAAACGTCTCAGCGCTTTTTTTGGATTACTCTGAACCTCATTAATAAATGATTTAAAGCGAGTATTAGGTGCAATGAGTGTTCGCTCAAATGCAACGAGGGCTTCTGCCATTTGTGCCATAGAGAGCGTATTTGAATTAAAAGCACTTTTATTAAATGCCGTATAGCTTTTATCTTTATTGACCCGCATTAAAGCTTTTTGTGGATCTAAGTCCATTTCAATTGGGTTGCTAATGGGCATAAGTGCTTGTTGCTCAGCTGTTTTAGCGCGACCATCCCAAAAAAAACTTTGCCACTGATCTATACCAAAAATTGCAGGGGTATTGCGTGTGCCGATTTTCCCATCAATACCCACTGCGGTTGTGCGGCCATCATGAAAGCCTTTGTCGCGCTCATGGCAGGTTGCGCAGCTAACGGTATTATTACGCGAGAGCTGCACATCATGAAAGAGCTTGTCACCTAAAGCAACATGCTCAGGTTTTGGCGAGGCTACAGGCAAAAGCGACATGGGCTCAACGCTTCTGCCATCACTGGTTTGAATAGCAGGCCAGTGTGCTTGGCCTTTGCTATACAGTGAGCGTAAATCGTGGCTACTTGTTGGTGTGGCGTTTAAGCTAAATGAGCACAGAAAAAAAATGCTTAATAACCTAATCATAGTTATAGCTAACTCCTAGCCAAAACATACGCCCAGGCTCAATACCAGATGCGCCTTCGTTTACTGTGTAAGTACGTGCATTCAACAAGTTAGAAATATCTGCTCTTATTTCAACTGACTGGGTTTTTGTTAGGTTGTGGCTATAGCGCAGGCTAAGGCCTAGCATGGTTCTGGCACGAATTTCTTGTTCTTCGTATACATCAACAAGTGTTGATTCTGCAGGACAATTTGCACAGCTCTGTTCAAGGCCTATGCTTTCGCTTGCGCCGGTACTCACTGCGCTGGTGTAGCTATCACTGAAGGTTACGTTAAGCCCTGTGCTTAATGAATTGCTCCAATCAACATTCCAACCTAGCGCACCGGTAATCGGAGTGCCAAAGTTTGTACGAATTTGATCAAGTTGTCCAAGCGTTACAAGCTCGCCGCTGCCACTTGCATTTTCGTAGTAAACGAGTTCGTCAAGGGGGGTATTTTCAGCAGTGGCATTGTAGTCGTCGTTAGAGACTTTGTTTTCAGCGTATGAGGCGTTAGCCCATAATGAATGGCTACCAAACTGCGCGCTCCACGAAATAGAATAGCGCTCTGAGCTACCATCACCTTCGTTGGTCATACGAATATATTTATAGCCATCGCTACCTGCTTCTTCATCGGTAACCTGAGAAAATTGCTGATGCTTTTTACGTTTGACATATTTAAGCGATACATTACCTGCTTTTTCAAATGAATGTGCAATACCTAATGCGAGTTCGTCATCGTACGGGGTGTTTACATCATCAAAGTGGTACTTAAACGCGCCAGTATAGTTAGAAGGTAGCCACCCTTGCAGGTAACCGTTTTCAATTGGGCGGTATTCTCGATATGAAAAACGCTGCTGTTCTTTGACTTTATAACCAATAATGGCAGAGTCGTAATAGCGGTTAACGCCTGCACTAATAATAGTGCGGTTGTCGTTAAATACGTCGTAACCCAGCGATATACGTGGCGCGATATTATGATTTGCTAAAAAGTCATCATATTCGTAGCGCATACCTAAGTTTAGGTTTAGCTGTCCTAATGTGATGCTATCGGTTACATAAAACGAGGCACGATTAAGTGTTACGTTAATGTATTCGGCAGGGGTGACTAAACGGCCATTAAAATACTGCGCTGTAGCGGTTACATTATTTGTATAGGCAGTAATGTGCGATTGATTATTAAAATCAATTTCGCCACCAAGTTGTGCTGCTAACTCATCAATAGAAATAGTGGTTTGAAGTGCTTGGCAATCAAGTGTGTAACCGCTGCAATTAAGTGGCGTACTCGCGCTAGACCATATAATAGGGGAGTCGTAGCTGTAGCTATTTTGTATGCGTTCGCGTTCTACTTCTTGGCGAATAAGTTCAATACCGGCTTTAATGCGGTGCTCAGTGCCTGCAAACTCCAGCGTTTTAAAATCAAGGGTGTTTTTCCAGCTGGTGGTGTATTGGGTATTATCTAGGGCGCCATATCCCCCTTGGCGAGAGTAACGAGTTTGCGCATCGCCTTGGTCGGCGTATTGCCCCCAATCTTTCCCTTTGGCTTGTAGCCAGCTATAAAAGTGAGCTGGGCCTTCTCGGCTGCTGTCACTCATACTAAAATTAAGATTACTGTGCCACGATGCAAAGTCAAAATGCTCGGTTAATGCCGCAACGGCGCCAATAGCACCGCCTTCTAAATGAAAGTCACTGTCTTTGGCATCCGTTATAAAGTTATCAACTTCGTATGGGGAGTACATTAGTGTTAAATCTAGTGCATCTACCCAGCCATTTCGGTAGCCATACTTCACAATCGCATTTATGTTTGTTCTGCTTTGGGTTTTTACTTCCCCTAGCGATAAATCGCTGATGTCGCTGGTTAAGTAATTAACGCTCATCATTAATCCATGGCGCTCATTAATTTGTTTATTAGCACGCAGGTTATAGCTAATTTTTTCGTATTTAGGCTCTTCAAGAGTACTTTGGTCAACATTTTGCTGTGAACTGTCTTGATCAGCCTCAATAAAATGATAACTCCCCCAGCTACTTTGATTCCCCCGCACGCCAAAACTAAAGCTGTTATTTGCAAATACGCTTTTGGTTTTACTATCAACAATACCACCCGAAAAACCACCAAATTCAGCCGGTATGTTATGGTCGTAAACTGTGATTGATTCAACTATATCGGAGTTCACGTTCATACTTTGTACGCCACCCGACACATCGTCTGATGAAGAGCTTAATCGGCTGCTGCTTGCTGGGTCTATACGGTTATTGTAATTTAACCCATCTAACGAAAACCCTGTTTGCCAAGGCTGCGCCCCTGAGATTGATATTTCTGGCGCGCTGATCTCAGCTAAGCTACCAATAGAGTACGCTTCGTTACTTAGCTGCACGCCAGGGAGCAATGCAATTAGCTCATTTATATCGCCATTGCCTTTAGGTGTGGCGTTTATAAAATCACGGTTTAAATAAGAACGCCCAATAACTTCGGGTACTTCTATGCCTATGTACTGGCCTTTTACTTCAATATGCTCAAGTGCTTCACAGCGCTCTTTTTGCTCATCTTTAAGTTCGTTACATGGCTGTGGCTTTGGTTCGGTCTGCTGTTGCTGCTCTGCGGCGTATACACCCTGAGAAAGCAAAAGCAGACACGCGAGGGTAGTCGGTGTCTGCATTTATTACGGCTCTTATTTAAATACCTAGTGGGGTAGTGTCTTCGCTATCAATGACGCCATCGTTATCGGCATCTTGGTCGGCAATTAATCCTGCTAAGGCTATGTCTTCATCGCTGGTGTTAGGTAAAAAGAAGTTAGGTAAGCCGTCGTGGTCGGTATCTACGCTTGCTATCGCTATGCCTCTAAAGTCATCGCGAGAGGCGACTAAGTTGGTCATGCCTATGTAAAGCTCAAGCTGATCGGCTTCGCCATTAACCCCGTTACTAATTAAGCTTTGTGCTTTGCTAATATCGTTAATTAACGTAAAACTGTTAACTAAGTCTGCCATGTTGTCGGCAATAATTGTATCGGCAAAGCCCAAAATAAGAGGCTCAAGCGTATTTAAAAGCGTGCTAGCTTGTGTTTTTGCATTACTATAATTTGCTGAAAAGTCGCTAATGTTCGCTGCGTTTGAACCCATACTTGAAAGCATAGAATAACGTAAAAATTCACCTGTTTGAGCTTCTTCTAAACCAATTACTTCGGCTTTAACAGCGGCTAAAATAGTTTCTAGCTGATCGCTTGTTAACTCATTTAACGCAGGTGTTATTTCTGTAATTGCATCATTTAAAGTGGTGCTTGCAAGCGATGTTTGGTTTGCATTAACTAAGTAACCTAAGGTTTCTAGGCGGGCTTCAAATCTGTCTTCGGTATCTTCATCTAGTGCAATATAGCTAAGTAGTTGATTGTGTACACCGGCCACTTGCTCCGCTAAGCCGCCTTCAATTAGCGATACTATTACTTGATTATGCGCCGTAATTGATGAGCTATTACTTAGCGTGCGTATGTCGCCATCATCAAGCGTATTAAGTATGGTTAAACATTTATTAGCCGCACTTGCTGTATCACCACCAACTCGCGCTGTTAAGCTTACTAATGACTTACAGCCTTTGAAACCCGTTAAAAACGTGGTTGATGACTCTTTGCTAATGTATTCATCAGAGGCTAAAAAGTCGCCCGCATAGGTAAATACTTGCTGTGCTAAGTCGTTTCTGCCGGCCTCACTTAAAATTAGGCCTGTGCCTGGGACGTTATCAAGTTCGGTAAGTGCTCTAAAAAATTCGTTGTAATCGCCATTTTCAGTAAAAAAGTTGCGAGCTTGTGCTGCGGCACTTGTTATATCTTCACCGGCAAGTAGGCGGTTAGCTATATTAAAGCCATATACTTGCTCTTGCGCGTTGTTTATATCGGTTTCGCTGTCTGACAGCGTTATTGCTGGGTTTTCGTCGCTTTGGTATAAGCCTTCAATTAAGCCCGCTAAAAATTGAATAGGGTAAGTGTAGTTATCTAATGTAGCGGCGCTGTATGGCGACGCTGAGTAGGCGTAGTTACTATCAAAACCAGTAGAGCCATACATAGCAAGGACTTGGTTAGTGTAATCTTTTGCTGCTTCAAATTCGCCAGCTCTATAAAGGTATTGCGCAGCCCAAGCCCCGTGCAACGTTTTGTATTGCTCGTATGGTTGGCCTTCGTATTCGCCGCTACGTACAAGTCTGTAACCCGTTTTTACCGCAAGTTGCGCGTAGTTATTGGCAAGTAATTTGGCTTGAGTTAAATCACTTTCATCTAGGCTTTGTGTATAGCTTTGTAGGGCATCATCTATTGATAAGCGTACGCTATTTAAAAAGTAGCCATAGCTTGATGTGTATTCGTCTTCGCGTACTTGCTCAGCGTATAACGAAATTGTATTCAACAAATTACTTGCTTGCGAGACTTGATCGGCGTCTAGGTAGCTTTTTACTAAAGAGTAAAGTGCTGATGCGTCTGATGAGGCAATGTTATCGAAACCTTTATCAGCTAAGTATTGGTTGTAGGCCGCTACCGCTTGGACGCGGTAATCGTTTGCTTGCTCTGTTTGGCCTATTTCATCAAGTGCTTGCGCCACATCTTTTAGTGCCGAAGAACGCGCCGTTTGCTCGTTTATAAGTGCTAAATAGTCGTTAGCAGTATCTAAAAATCCTGCACGCGCATAGGCCGCAGCTTGGGTTGCGTATATATCGTAACGAGACAGTTCGTCAGCAATATTTGCGCTTAGTTCATCTGCTTGTTTTAGGTGAGATAGGCTTGAACTGTAGTAATAATTAAGTTTGTCTTCGTTAGTTACATAAGAAGGGCTTAACGAAATAATTGCAGTTAATGGCTCGCTAATTAGGCCATCTGTGTAACTAATTTCAAATTGCTCATCAATGCTGCTTAGAGTTTGTGCCTCATAGGTAAATTCACCCGTGGTGCTATTTATGCTCATTACGCCATTACTAGGTGGTGTAATTAAGCTAATAGTTACGGTGTCACCATCTAAATCTTGCGTAGTAATAATCCCTTGTGTGGTGGTTGAAGAGGTAACAAACACGTTATTGGTTAGTAACTGTGGTGCATCATTAACATTTTCTACGCTAAAACGTACTACAACATTTGCTGTTAAGTTGCCATCGCTTGCGCTAATGGTCGCGGTATCTTCGCCATAATAATTACTAAAAGGCGTATACGTAAATTGACCATTTGCTTCTACTGCTATAGTGCCGTTACTTGGTGCATTAGCAAGTGTGTAGCTAAGGGTATCGTCGTCGGTGGCTGTTACTTGAGCAGTAAATGGAGCGTCTTCGTTTACAGTAAAGCTTAAATTAGGTTGTGCAAACTGCGGGGCTGTGTTGCCAGAGCCACCACCACAGCCAGTTAAAGCAAGGGCGCATAATATTGGGGTAAACTTAATTAGCTTGTTCATTATTGTTAATATAAAAAGTTAATGATGTTGCGAATGATAACTGATATCAATTAGATTTAAAAGTTTAATCTGTATTTGTATTATAAATAGTGAGTATTCAATTGAAGTTGAAAATGTCCCTAAAAAGCAAAACCCTGCGCTTAACAGGGTTTATATTGCAAATAAGAGAGTGTTACTAAATGGAGGGGAACCAATTAATTATTTAAGATCGTTAATAATAAGAAGGGGGAAGTTTTTAGCTGAGCGAGGTTGCCAATTATTATAGCTAATATTGCTAATTCCAAAATAGTTAAGCACTTTAGGTGAATACGTCCAGCCACGGGCACGTTGCTTTATAGCTGCGCTGCGTAAATTGGGTTTTAACCCTACAGTGAGTAAATCATGATTTACGTTTAATTTTTTGTATAGGGCTTTTTCGCGCAGGCTTGCTTTATTAATTACCTCATCGTAATGAGCACGTAATTCTTCCCACTTTTGGCTTTTTTGCGGCTCTTCTAAATGCTTTACCATGGCATCAATATCACTGTCTAACCATTTTGCTGAGGCTGCATCGCCATGCCAACCGATAATTGCATTAGGTTCTATTGTAGTAGGGTGCCCAGCAAGCAACACATAATTAGCACACGATGAAAAACAAAACTGCTTTATATTTACGGTTAATTTATGCGCCAAAATTAGCTCGGCTAAATCCATTCCTAAAGCTATGTTTCCGCCGCCGCTGGTAATAGTAAAGGTATTAATTGTGGGATTGTTTTTTAACAGCTCAGCTGCTGTATTGTTATTTTGTTTGTTGATTTGACCACTATAAATAAGCGTTTTATCGCTTAAAGTGACTTGAGCCTGCAATAACCTAGGGAGTATTAAAAAAAGGGTAAAAATTAATTTATGCATGTGGGTTTTGAATGAGTATTTTTGCCAAAGGCTACGTAATTTGGCTAAGCGAGGCAAATACTAATTTGTCTAAAGTAAGTTAACTCCTTTTAACCCACTCTTAACCCTTGCCCTAATAAGCTATGTGTAATAGTACGAATTAGGCATAGTTAAATGGTTTATTTTAAAAAGCACTCAACCAGTTTGTTATTTGCACTTAGTTGTACGCTTGCTGCATGTAGTAGTCAGCCAAGCTATAAAGGTAATAGTACTGAGCAGTCGCTAAAACAACATACAAACTGGCAGTACACGCAAAATAACGCACAGCAAGTAAATTACATTACCGATTTGGTGGATATTGAAGGGCTTGATTCGCTTATTGAGCAAGCTGTTACTAATAACCCATCGTTTAATCAAGTGCATGTTGCATTAAAATTAGCTTATGCGCAGCGTGATGTAACTGCTGCAAGTCAGTGGTTTAGTGTAGATGCGGGATTTGACGCGCAGCGCAGTGAAACCGAAGGCACGCAATATAGCTCATCAGTAGGTATAAGCTGGGAAGCCGATATATGGCAAAAAATTGCTGACAATGTAGCCGCGCAAGATATGACTATTGCCAGTAACCAAGCTACCTATCAAGGCGCTAAAGACACATTAGTAGCGAGTGTTATTCGTACTTATTTAAATATTATTTTGCAGCAAAATTTGCTCGATATAGAGAAGCAACGTTTAGTTGTTTTACAAAATAATGAGCAAAGTATTGTAGAGCGCTACCAATATGGGTTAGGTGATTTAGAAGCGCTTGATACCGCCCGTACTAGCACGGCATCTACTCGCGCAACCATTGCCGACTATCAAGAGCAAATAGCAAAAGCAAAGCGTGCTTTAATGCTAATTGTAGGCACTGATAAACTTCAAAACCTGCCAAATACATTAACACTACCAAACGTTATTGAGCCATTAAGTACATTACCAGAGCAAGATTTAGCGCGCCGACCTGACTTACAAAGTGCCTATTACAACATTCAGGCAAAGCATTACTTGGTTGATGTATCGTACAAAGAGCTACTACCTAGTATTTCGCTTTCGGCATCACTGAGTGATTTTGCAAGCACGCCAAGCCAATCATTATTAACCAGCCCAGTGTGGAGTTTATTAGGCAGTTTAAGTGCCCCTTTATTTGAAGGTGGAGCACTGCGTGCGCAAGTTGATATTGCAAAATTAAATGCCGAGCAAGCGTTTTGGCAGTACCAAGATACGCTGCTAAGTGCGGTAAACGAAGTTGAAAATGCACTCGGGCAGGAGCAATCATTAACCGAGCAGCAACTGCAAATTAGCAATGCACTTGCTAGCGCTAAACGCAGCTTTAGTAACTATCAAAGTAAGTATCAACAAGGTTTGGTTGATATTTTAGATTTGCTAACAGTGCAACAAAAAGTATACGACCTGCAAGCCCAGCTTAGCCAAATAAACTACACCCTTTTAACTAACCGCATAGATTTAGGCCTCGCTTTGGGCCTTGGAGTATCGTCATGAAAATTTCGCCAACACCGGTTGTTGTAACGCTTGTTGCTATTGTTTGTATAGGGCTTGCTATTATGTATAACGGTCAAAAAATAACTGAACAAGCAAACAGCCCACAACCAGCCGCTATTAAAGCTATTGCCCCAAATGTATCGGTAATTAATGCAGCTCCGAGCACTTATCAGGCTTATGTTAGCGGCCACGGTGAAGCTAAAGCGCATTGGTCACTTAGCTTAAAAGCACAAGTTAAAGGCGAAGTAACCAGTATGAGCGAGCAATTTGCGACCGGTAGCTTAATAACTAAAGGGCAGGTGTTTGCACAAATTGATGACACCGAATACTTACAAGCTCTAGCTAGCGCAAAAGCAACATTGGCTGATGCAAAACTAGCACTGCAAGAAGAACAAGATTTAGGTAATCAAGCAAAACGTGAATGGGATCGCTCAGGCGTTACGCAAGCGCCAAGCTCGCCGCTTGTATTTAGAACGCTGCAGTTAGAAGCCGCGCAAGCTACGCTCGATAAAGCACAATATGCACTTAAAACCGCACAGCGTGATGTAAATAACACCCAGTTAAGTGCACCATTTGACGCTGTTATTTTATCGCGCGATATAGATTTAGGTACTTATGTGAGTATTGGCGATACGCTTGCCACGCTAAACAGCACTGACAAAGTAGAAATAACGGTACCGCTTTCATTAAGTCAGTGGCAAAACCTAGCAAATAATAAATCAGGCGAGGTTATTTTAACTGATGTAACCACTAATACTAAATGGAACGGTTATATTGCACGTTTTGAGCAACACCTTGATGACAGCTCGCGTCAACGCAGCGTAATTGTTGCCTTAGATAAACCGTTTGAGCAAACAACGCCGTTACTGCCTGGCACATTTTTAGCGGTAGAAATTGCCGGTAAGCAGTTAAGTAACGTAATAAAACTGCCTGCTTCGGCGGTATCTCAAGATGGCTTAATTTGGTACGTAAATGATCAAAATAGCTTAGTAAGCACACACGCTAATAAAGTATTTGAGCGTGGGGATTACGTATATATTACGCCAGTAGATGGTGCTAAAAATCTAAAAGTGGTGGCGCGCCCACTTGTTAGTTACTTAAACGACATGAAAGTAAATCCAATAGTTGAGGAGATACAATAATGAGCCCTCATCAACCACCTCAAATACCCAGTAATAATAACCCGCTGCATGGTATTATTAATTGGTTTGCAAATAACTCTGTTGCCGCTAACTTATTGTTAGTTATTGTGATTGTAATGGGTATTATGTCGCTTACGACTTTACGTAAAGAGGCATTTCCGAGTTTAGAGCCAGATACTATTTCGGTATCGGTGGTTTACGACAGTGGCGATGCATTGCAAGCCGAAGAAGGAATAGCGTTAAAAATTGAAGAAGCGCTCGAAACCGTATTAGGTATTAAACGTATTATCTCTACATCCGATGCTAGCGGCAGCCATGTAAGCATTGAAAAAAGTACTGATTACTCACTCGATGAGTTACTTGTTGACGTTAAAAACCAAGTTGACGCTATTAATAACTTTCCCGCAGATGCTGAGCAACCTGTTATTGATAAAGCCCGTAGGCAAGATCATGCATTAACGCTGCAACTTTTTGGGGATGCCGATCGCCATACATTACAAAACCTGGGTGAAAAACTTAAAGCCGATTTATTAGCGCAATCAGGCATTAGCGACGTAGCGCAATCGGGTGTGCTCGACCCGATGATGTCCATAGAAATCGACGAAGGTAAATTACAAGCGTATGGCTTAACTATTAGTGATGTAAGTGAGGTCATTAATAATGAGTCATCAAGCCCGCTTTCGACTAGTTTGCGCGATAGCAGTAAAATTATACGCTTGAAAGCCGCCGACCAAGCTTACTGGCAGCGCGACTTTGCCAATATTGTATTGTTGAGCACTGCATCAGGCACGCAAATTAAGTTAGGCGATGTAGCAACAGTTACCGACTCATTTGCCGAAGACAGCAACTCATTAAGCCGTTATAACCAACAAAATGCCGTAGGCGTTGAAATTTTAATGGGCGATAACAGCGATATAACTACCATTGTTGAACAAGCTAATAGCGTAATAGATAAATGGCACGAAAGCGGTTTATTACCTCAAAACGTAGAGCTTGAAAGCTGGCACGACAAAAGCACCATGATCACCGAGCGTTTATCGCTACTTACTAAAAATGCCGTGACCGGTATTATTATGGTGTTTGTAATACTTGCCATATTTTTAAACGTACGCGTAGCGCTATGGGTGGCTGGTGGCTTGCCGTTTGTATTTTTTGGCACGCTTTATTTTATGACCGATGGCTACACCGCACTGACCATAAACGAAATGACCACCTTTGGCTTTATTATGGCGCTGGGCATAGTGGTAGACGATGCCGTTGTTGTAGGCGAGAGTATTTACACCACACGTAAAAAACATGGCGATACATTAAATAATACAGTTTTAGGCACCATGAAGGTTGCTGTGCCAACAATATTTGGGGTGTTAACCACGGTGGCTGCGTTTGTGGCGCTTTCGAATGTGTCAGGTAACTTAGGTAAAATTTACTCTCAATTTGCCACTGTAGTGACCATTTGTTTACTGCTTTCGGTTGTTGAATCAAAACTTATTTTACCATCGCATTTAGCCCACATTAGTACTAAACGCCAAGTTAAAAAAGGCTTAGCAGGTCTGTGGTCAAAAATACAACATGGTGCTGATAGCGGCTTAAGCTGGTTTAGTAAAAACATTTACTGCAAGGTTATTGAATTTTCACTGCGCTTTAGGTACGCCGTAGTGGCTGCGTTTATCGCCTTTTTTATATTAGTTATTGGCATGCCGATGACAGGCACAGTTAAAGTTGGCTTTTTCCCAAGTATTGCAGGCGATACCGTAACAGCCGATTTGGTTATGCAAAACGACGCAGCTTATGGGCAAACAAACACAAACTTACTAACGCTTGAGCAAAGTGCATTACAAGCTGAGCAAAACTTAATGACTAAGTTGAGCTCTGACAAAAGCGAAATAACCAGCCTACAAGTCATTAGTAGCAGCGACACCAGCGGTGAAGTAAGCGTTGAGCTATTAAACGAAGGCGCTTTTACAGCAAGCGAATTTGCTCAAGAATGGCAGCGCGTAGCAGGTAGCCTTGAGGGCAGTAAAAAATTACAAATATTAGCCACGCGTAAAATGGTCGATAACTTTAAAGTTGAACTTAAAGCGTGGGACGACGAAACCGTAATGGCGGCGGGTGCACTATTTAAGGAGCGCTTACAAAATACCGCAGGCGTTAACGGAATAGACGACAACTTAAACCCAGGTCAGCCACAGCTTAAATTTACCCTAAATGCACAAGGGCGCGCGCTTGGCATGGATACAGCTAGTTTATCAAAGCAAGTACTGCAAGCCTTTGGTGGTGCAGTTGTACAGCGCTACCAACGTAATAAAGACGAAGTTAAAGTACGTGTACGCTACCCAGAAGATGCTCGTAAAACACCTGCCGATATAATGCAGTCGCGTATTCGCCTACCCGATGGCACGGTTGTCCCTTTAGTTAACGTAGCCACAGTAAGCAGTGAATATCAGCAAGATGAAATAACCCGCATTGATGGACTTCGTGCAATTTATTTAAGCGCCCAAGTAGATAAAAACGTGATTGCTCCAAACGAGTTAGTTGCTAATTTAAAGCGCGACTTAATTCCTGAGTTAACACAGCAATTTCCTAACTTAAGTGTGTATTTTGCAGGAGAGGCAGAGCAACAAAGCGAAACCACCAGCTCAATGAGCACTATGTTTGTAGCGGCTTTATTAGTTATTTACGTGTTGCTGGCTATTCCGCTTAAATCGTACATTCAACCTATGTTGATTATGGTAGCAATTCCGTTTGGCATTGTGGGCGCTATTTTAGGACATTGGTGGAACGACTTAACCATTAGTATATTGTCGTTAAATGGTATTTTGGCGCTCAGTGGGGTAGTTGTAAACGACAGCTTATTACTTGTTTCACGCTTTAACGAACTAGTAAAAGAAGAGGGCATGAGCACGCACGATGCCATCGTTGAGTCGTGTACGAGCCGATTACGTGCGGTATTACTTACCTCAATTACGACGTACGCAGGCTTAGTGCCGCTACTTAGCGAAACCTCAATGCAGGCACAATTTTTAATTCCTGCTGCGGCATCACTTGGCTACGGTATTTTGTTTGCCACGGTTATTACCTTAATACTTATACCGGCATTATTGATGATTCAAACCGATGCTAAACGCGGTATTGATGCTGTGCTAATATCGCTAGGTGCTAAAAATAAAACGCAGGAAGTAGCCTCTTAATGATAAACGTACTACTGGTTGAAGACGACATAGATTTGGCAACCACCATTGTTGATTATCTCGAAATTGAGTCAATAGAGTGTGACCATGCAAGCAATGGCGTAATGGGTTTAAATTTAATAGAACGTAATCAATATCAAATGATTATATTAGATGTAAACATGCCCAAAATGGACGGTTTAACCATGTGTAAATCATTGCGTGAGCAAGGCATTGATATACCTGTATTAATGCTGACAGCGCGCGATAGCCTGGACAATAAGCTTGAGGGGTTTGCAGCCGGTAGTGACGACTATTTAGTAAAACCATTTGCGATGAAAGAGCTAGTAGCGCGGGTTCAAGTATTAGCAAAGCGTAAAAGTGGAGAGGTTAAGCGACTTACATTTGCTAATTTAACACTTAATTTAACCGCGCATACAGCAACAGTGGCAGAGCACAGTTTAAAGTTATCACCCATTACTTTTAAGTTATTAGAAGTGCTTGTACGAGAGCAGCAAAAACCGGTAACCCGACAGGTAATTATGCAAGCAATATGGGGAGGCGATCAGCCAGACAGCAATAGCTTAAAAGTGCATATTCATCATTTGCGTAAACAGCTAGAGCAGGCGCATTGCCAAGCCATACTAGAAACAATACCCAGTGTAGGGTTTGCGCTAAAATTAAAAAATGGGACACAAGCATGAAAATTAGACCCAGCCTGAGGTTGTATTTTTTTGCCACCATGGTGCTTTTAAGTTCATTAATGGCAATTGGTTTTTCGTTTTTAAGTGTTAATTATTTTATTGATGGCTTAGACCGAGGGTTAAACGGAGTTATGTTTGAGCTTTCGCAAACCACTGAAGTTGAAGACGGTCAGCCAAAAAATATTGTTGGATTTAATGTGGCAAGCCGTTGGGAAGACATGCCAGAAATAATACAGCAAAAATTTGAAGTTATGCCAAATGAAGCAGGCGTACTACAAAAAATGAAAGATGACACCTCATTGTTTGCTATGCCCGCAGACTTGTTTTTTGTTGTTTACTATCAAAACCCAAATGGTGAGGCGCGTTATATATCGCGCATTATGCTTGAAAAAGATCGCCCTAAAAGAATGGGAACTGTAAAACCAATACACCGTATGACATTGATAGCCATAACAGGTTTTGCAGCCATTGCCTTATTTACCTTCTTTTTGTTTATGGTAATGAAAAAAATAGCTAAGCCAGTAGAGTCACTACGCGGTTGGGCTAAGTCGTTAAATCAAAAAAATTTACAAAACACGCCGCCCGATTTTACCTATAACGAACTAAATACCTTGGCAACGCTAATACGCAGTAGCTTGCTTTCTGCTCACGAGAGCCTTGAGCGAGAGCAGCGCTTTTTAAATTATGCGAGCCACGAGTTACGTACACCAATTTCGGTTATTCGTAGCAACGTTGAGTTACTTAACCGCTTAAGCGAAAAAGCACCTTTAAGCGATAAACAGCAACTTACACTGCAGCGAATAGAGCGCGCCGGTTTAACCATGAGCGATTTAACCGAGACGTTATTGTGGCTTAGCAGAAATGACGACCAGCAAAGTGCACCAGAGCCTGTAAACCTAGCCGAAAAAATAACGACCTTGGGTAACGAACTCGATTATTTACTCAATTCAAAACAAGTTAATGTACTTATAAATACTGATAACCAAAGTACGACTATTAGTACCGAAGCCACCGCATGCCACATTGTGCTTACTAACTTAATACGTAATGCGTATCAGCATACGCAACAAGGTCAAGTGCGTATTACTCAACAAGGTAGCCGCGTAATTATAGTAAATAGCAGCGAACAAACGGATATGCCACACACTGCTAATAACACAAACAAGCCCGCCAATATTGGCTACGGTTTAGGATTAGAGTTAAGCGAAAAAATAATAAAACGACACGGTTGGGTATACAAAGTAAACGACATGCCTGGGCGTTATGAAGTGGTGGTCGATTTTAGTTAATAGACTTTTTTATACTTAGGTTGTTACATTCAAAAATATTTAATTTAACGCTGAGAATATAAAAACTTAGTGATAGTAATGTGTTAAGTAATTTGTTAAGACTATGAATAGTAAAGAATATTAACGATAGACTTACATGGAGTGTTAATTCATATGTTCAAATTCATAATTATTTTAATCTCAATTACTTCTTTCAATGCCTTGGCTGCAGAGAAGGTTAAACTTGGAGTTGTGGGGAACGTTGGCGCTGATGGTTTTTTTAGTCCGACGGTAACATCATTTTATTATTGAAAAAGTAGAGCCTAATTCACCCGCTGAAAAAGCAGGGATTGTTGCAGGACAGGAAATCATTTCTATAGAAGGCTGTAAAATTCCAGGCTGCCCTGCCAGTGAAGCAAAAGAATTAATGCGCAAGGAGTCTGGAGAGATTTTACAATTACTTTTAGAGAATGAAGATGGTAGCCAAGTACCTTTAAAAATCCCTATGAATGCTTGGTAAACCTAAGACGTTTTTAAAATACCTAAATATATCCAGCCTATAAAGTATGTTTATTCCCAAAGCGTGGGTTTGTGTAAATGAACTAGATGCAATTGGAGTATTACTTACTCGGTTTGTATGTAGGTTACTGCTTAAAGTAATTGAGGTAGATTAAAAAGGTTTGATCAGTAATAACTTTATTTAACTAATTAATGAATACATTGGTATTGCGTTAAATACGGCAATACCAATAATTATTAGATTAAAGCTTATAAATCGCTGCGCCAACCCATACCAGACTCTTCCATTAAACGCTCGTACACGCCTTCTATGTTAAGCGGTAACCATGCATCAAACTGTTTAAAGTCACTAAATTGGTCTAATTTTACATTTTTTTTAATTTCATCAAGCGTATTACCGGCTAAAACGCCTGCTGTTACTTGGCTGTATAAAAGCTCTAAATAACTTAAATAGCGCGCTACATCAGCCTTGCTGCCAATATCGGCATGTCCGCCTACAAAGGTATCAAAGTTATATTTGAGTACCGCTTGGGTTGAATTAATCATGCCTTGAATATCGTAGCTCCACAGCTTTTGCCACGGCATTCTGCCAATAACAATCCAATCAACTACAAATAGTGTTTTTTGCTTTTCGAATAATATACTAACCGAACCACGACCATCGTTTGGACCATGGTAGTTAAGCTTTACTGTAGAATCACCAAGGGTAAGTAGTAGCTCGTTATCAAAAGTAAGGCTGGGCGTTACTGTTTTCATTTGCGTGTTTTTAATATCTTGCGCAGCGAGTTTATGCGCTACAAACGTGGTGTGCGGGTTTTTAAATACCTCGGCGCCGTAAATATGATCGCTGTGATTATGGCTATAAATTACATACTTTACCGGTACGTTATAGCGGGTTTTAATTTGCTCGTTTAACCAGGTGGCGGCTTTTTTATTAAGCGGGTCGGTAACAATTGCACCTTAAGAAGTGATTAAAAATACTGAGCGGTGTCTGTCGTCTATAAAGCGGTGTAAGCCATCTCCTAAGTCTTCTATTTCATAGGCTTGTGTGGCAAAGCCTATAAACAATAGGGCTGTGGTTAATAGTTTTTGTAGCAAGCGGGGCATACACCATTCCTTTTTAAATTGATTAAATTAATAACGCTATTAAAAGAAGAAAGCATTAAGCCGTAAAAAATTTCAGCTATTGGTTAAATTAAAGCTTAAGTAAAAGGATCAAATATAAGGATGAAATAAAAAGCCATTATAAAAATGGCTTTAGATAGGTTGGTTGGGTTTATCTTTGTGTTAGTTGTTGGTTTATTTCTTCAAAGATACTGGCATCATCTATGGTTGAAGGTATTTGTAGTTCTTCGCCATCAACTAGTTGACGTAAATTTTTACGCAGTATTTTACCCGAGCGTGTTTTGGGCAGCCTATCTACACTGACTATATTTTTAAGGCACGCAATAGCGCCAATTTGATTACGAACACTTAAAACAAGTGCTTCTTCCACGTCGATACTTGAGCCCATAAAATCATTTTTAAGCACGATCATTCCCATAGGGAGTTGCCCTTTTAGGGGATCGTTTACACCAAAAACAGCGCATTCAGCAACAGCAGGGTGCGCGGCTACTATCTCTTCCATTTCGCCGGTAGAAAGCCTATGCCCTGCTACATTTATAACGTCGTCGGTTCTGCCCATAATAAATAGGTAGCCGTCTTCATCAATATAACCGCCATCGCCAGATAAATAATACCCCTCGTATTCATTTAGGTAGCTTGCTTTAAAGCGCGGAGTATCTTGCCAAATTGTTGGTAGGCAACCCGGTGGAAGTGGCAGTTTAATTACCACGGCGCCTTGCTCGTTAGCTTTGCATTCATTGCCATCCATATCTAATATTCGCACGTCAAAACCTGGAGTTGGCACGGTAGAGCTGCCAGGTTTTGTTGCTAAGTACTCAAGCCCTACAGGGTTACAAGCAATAGCCCAGCCGGTTTCTGTTTGCCACCAATGATCGAGCACTGGCAGTTTGGTTTTTTCTTTAAGCCACTCGTAAGTGGGAGGATCTAACCGCTCGCCAGCTAAAAATAAACGTTTTAAGCTTGAGGTATCGTATTGATTAAAACCATCGGCATTTGGGTCTTCTTTTTTAATTGCTCTAAATGCGGTGGGGGCACTAAATAATGCATTTACTTTATATTCTTCTACCACGCGCCAAAATGCACTAGCATCGGGCGTTTTAACGGGTTTACCTTCATATAATACGGTCGCGCAGCGATACATTAGCGGTGCGTAAACTATATAAGAGTGCCCAACTACCCAGCCAATGTCAGACGCTGCCCAAAATACGTCGCCGGGCTTCATACCATAAACGGTTGCCATGCTGTATTGCATTGCCACTGCGTGACCGCCATTTTCGCGTACTACGCCTTTGGGTGTGCCTGTCGTGCCTGAGGTATATAAAATATAAAGCGGGTCATCTCCATTTACCGGCACCGGATCTGCGCTTGCAGCCGTTTGCATTGCCTGAGTCCAATCTATGTCTCGTTTAGGCTTAAGAGTGGCGGTTACTTGTGGACGCTGATAAATAACGCAGTGTTCTACTTTATGCGCAGCTAAGTCTATTGCGTTATCAATGAGTGGTTTGTATTCAATAACGCTGTTTACTTCAACACCGCATGAGGCGCTAAGTATAAGCTTGGGCTTGGCATCATCAATGCGTACAGCCAGTTCGTGTGCAGCAAATCCACCAAATACCACCGAATGAATAGCACCAAGGCGCGCGCACGCCAACATACCAATAACAGCTTGTGGGATCATTGGCATATAAATAACAACGCGGTCGCCTTTTATAACACCTAACGATTGTATTACGCCTGCAAATTTAGCAACTTCTTGTTGTAGTTGTGAGTAGCTATAAGTTTGCTTTGTATTAGTGACTGGAGAGTCGTAAATCAGTGCAGTTTGCTCGCCAAATCCGGCAATAACGTGCTGGTCTAGCGCTAAAACACTGGTGTTTAATTGCCCGTCACTAAACCAATGGTAAAGCCCGTCGTCGTCTTGTGTGTATACTTTTGTGGGGGTTTTATACCATGGAATATTTTTACTTTGTTCGAGCCAAAACTCGGCTGGGTTTTGTTTAAAGGCATTATATTGCTGTTTATATTCGCCTGACATGTAAGGCTCCTAAAGCTAAATTTGTGTGTGAGAGACCTTACAAAATGTAGGCTTTTTTTAGTAAGCAAGCTATTCGACCTTGGTCGGCTAAAAGTTAATCAACACACTGGTTTTAAAAATACCAAATTGACAACACAAAGCGTGTGGTTCAGCATGGCGGGCAGTAAAAATAAGAGAAAATACGATATGAGTAACGTAGTAAGAGTTGGTGTGGCGGTTATCATAAAGCACCAAAACACAATTTTACTAGGTGAGCGCATTGGCGCGCATGGTGCTAATACATGGGCAACACCTGGTGGACATTTAGAGTTTGGTGAAAGTGTTGAGCAATGTGCAATACGAGAAGTGTTTGAAGAAACAGGTTTAAAGGTAAGTAAAATTACTAAGCTTGATTTTACCAATGATATTTTTACAGCAGAGAACAAACACTATATTACGCTGTATGTAAAAGCTGATTTTGAAGGCGGAGAGCCTGAGCTTAAAGAGCCTAATAAATGTTTAAAGTGGCGCTGGTACGATATTAATAATCTACCAACGCCACTGTTTACATCACTAAAAAATTACTTATCTGAGGCTGTACTAGCCTAGTTATTTTGTTGGCGGTGTCGCTGGGCTTAACGCTAGTTTACTAAAGCTTACTTGAGCGTAATCGCCATTTTGTTTATCTGTAGACCAATCGCCAGTACCTAAACAACCTGGGTACCAAATACCTTTCGCGCTTTTAGTACTACATTGGTTATAAGCGCCGGCTTTAAAGTAATGCCAATCTGCAGCGTAGCCATGTGGATGGTCTTTTTCGTCCACTTTGCCATAAGCATCTACGTTATTACCTAAGTTAATAGAGTAATTAACGTCTTCTTTGCCTTGTGCGCTAAATGTAAGGTGCATAACATTTTTATACACATTTACCGTGTAGCTAAATTCTTCACCTAGTGCAATACCTGCACCGCCTGGCTCGTTAGGGTTTTCCCATGTATTACCCCAAACTGGGTAAGTAATGTCTGTACGATCAGGATTCGTTTTAGCTAAGTTACGTTCGTAGTTCCAAAAAACTGAGCCTGTTTTATGTCCTGGCCATTTTTTGTAATATATTTTAAGTGGCTCATTGCCCCAGCCATAACCAAGCTTGGTATCAATAAGTGCCTGATCTTTACCTGCGTGAATTTGCCCTATAACAACCGAGTAAGCTGCTTTTTTATCAGGGTCGGTAGCACGTAGCGCAACGTGATCTACTTTTAATGTTGCTTCCATTTTTCCACCAACAGAACCAAATCTGTCAGATAGCGGGTGAACAGCTAAAGCAAAGTTGTTTTTAGAGTGTTTAGTTTTAATTTTAGTATTTGATCCACGGATCATTTGTCTAAGTTCACTACGGGTATTAGTAGAGTTAGCACTTGTAAGCGCTTTATTAGGGGAGGTAAATACCATGTAGCCTTTTTCATCAAGGTAGAAAAAATCAGGGTGTGCGTAAGTCTGAATTTCTTCTACATCTATTTCATCAATTTTACCGTCGTTGTTTAAATCCACTGGTACATTTATTTTCCAGTGAGATAAATCAAACTTTGTTGCAGGTACCGGCGCATCGCTTTGCTGATTAGTGCTTTGGGTACTTGAACAAGCGGTAAAAAGTAAAGGGGTGATAACGGCTAAAGCCGTAAGTTTAAATGTGGATGTATTTTTTATCATTATTGTCTCTGTGTGATGAAGTAAAAATTGTGCGGTACAGGCATCGCTTAATCTCAATCTAGCATACCAATTTAAAAATTAAAACTTACCAATTAGTAAAATTAAATATTTTTTAAATGATTTTTTGTTATACCAATTTGGTTTAGGTGTTTTTTAACGGCTTTTATGGAAGTGTTTGCGGTATGTATTTTATATGTGCTTGGCTATTCATTTAGTGATGTTTAACGTAGATTTTGGCGCTAAGGTGTAGTCTATTTTGGGGGGGAGGAGATTTTTAATTTTGTAGTTTGCTTTGCCGCGTTTAGCAAATAACTAAATAACCACTGCCAATAACTAATGTCGGGCTTTAACTATGGTTAGTGCTGCAAGTTAGTCGTGTTTGGTAATAAAAGTTGCCACTTGTTTAAAATGGCATGGTATTCACCATTTTATTTAATACTACTTAATGCGTCAGAGAGTGCTTTAGCTGTTTTAGGATTAAGTTGATTACTTGCTGCAAAATTAAGTGAGGAGGGAAGATCGCTTAAATGAATTCGTTTTGTTATTAGGCTAGGATCGAGTCCTAGGCTTTTTAGCTCGTTATTAAGTGTAAGTGTATTAGTTACTACAAAGTCGATTCGGTTTTTATAAAGCATTTGCCAAAGTTGATTATAGTAACTGACCAGTATTAAGTTGTTATTTTCGGTAAAGCCTTTTTGCTTTAAGTAGGCTTCGCTCAGGTAGCCACGAATGGTTGCTACTTTATACTCTTTAGCAAAATTTAAGTGAACAACTTCATCTATATGGCTTTTTAAGCTAATTAAATAAGCATCTGCAAAATACACTTCCCCTAACCACGTATATTTATTAATCCGCTCTGGGGTTTTTAACAAAGACAACATTATGGCGTTGGTATTTGTTTTATGCTCCTTAAAAACGCGGGCCATAGGCATTATTTCAAAATTAGCGGTTAAGTTTGTTTGCTTCACAACTGCTTTGGCAATGTCGACTAAAGCGCCGCTTACTTCACCTTGCTGATTTTTAAAGTGATAAGGAGGAAGGTCTTCAGCTATAAATGTGACGGGGTCTGCGTTACATATGGCGCTATAAAACATAAATACACAGGCACTAAATACAACACGCACTAACATAAACAAATCTTTTTAAATAATATTATCACTAGTGTAAAGAGTGCAGCTTAAAAGGTATACATTTTATGTTTATTTAATGTAAATAAACAGCATTAGCACCTTACTTTGATTTAGCGCTTTTTGTAAATTTTAATGGCGAGCACTTATGCCAGCGTAAAAATGCGCGATTAAAAGAGCTTTGATCTTTAAATCCTAAAATATTAGATAAATCAGCAAGTGGCATGCTGGCTATTAATGCATCTGCACGTTTTTTACGTTCTTTTTCAAGTAACTGAGCAAAGGTTAAGTTTTGTTGTTTTAAGCGTCGTTGTAGCGTTCGAGGTGTTAAATTGAGCGCATCAGCTATGCCTATTAGGTTGCAGTTTTGCAAGGTGGTTTTAGCTGTAAGTAACTGATTAACTTTATCGTCAATACGCTGCTGGCTTTTAAAGTTAGAGAGTTGCTGCTCTGACAATTGCTTAAAAGTAGAATTAATAATGGCGTTATCGGTTTTAAAGGGCAGCGTTAAATAATGGCTCGGAAAGCTAATTTGATTATATTCAGCACTGCTTTTTACAGGGCATTTAAACCATGATTCAAGGGCGCGTCTTTGCAATGGCAACCAATTATAAGTGAAACTAATACTACTTGGCGAAAGCGTTAAGTTTATTAACTGGCGAATTACACTTACCCACGCGGTCATGTTTCGTAAAACAACATGCTCATTACAACTTTGATGAGCAATCCAACGAATAATTGCTGTATCAATATTTAGTTCAAACTTGGCCTTACCAATATCAGCCACCAAGCTGTCGTAGCTTAACAATGCTTTAATGGCACTGCTTAAGTTATCGCTTGATTCAATTAAGTAACCTAAAACGCCGTAGTCAGCAGTGCGAATTTGTTGACCTAGGGTAAAACCAAAAAGAGGGTCGTTAAGTGTTTTCTTGCCATAAACTAATAAAGCATTGTAACTATTTAAACTAATACGCGGCGCTAATTGATGGGTATGCTGATTACTAAATTCGTCAAAGCTAATAGCGTGCAAAGCCGTTTTAGTATTAATGCCTTGCGCTTGTAAGTAATCAAGAATACTTGAAAAGTAATGATCAGCTAATGTGTGCATTTGTCATCTAAAGCTAAAAAATAGTCGTGTATTAGCAAGTTTGCCACGTTAAATTTTTATATGCTAGTTGAATGCCTAATAACCTCTTGCTGTAAAAATGATACTTATAACAATTAAACAAACGCTTAATGCACAGCCAAAGCAAATAATAAGCACACTATTGGATCATCAACAGTTGCATCGATTTTTTAATGCCAAATTTACGCTGCTACAAGCACAAGACGAAGGGCAAATAGAAGGCGGAAAAGGATCTGTTAGGCAAGTGAAAATAGGTAAAATAACGTTTTCAGAGCAAATAATCAGTGCCGATCAAAATCAGATCAGTTACCAAATAGTAGGCGATAAACCAGTAGCTAATCATCGAGGCGATATATACCTCACTGCAAATAAAGACATCAATACTTTAGTTACCGAACTTAACTATTGCATAAGCTGCTCAGCTCCATGGTGGATGCCAAATGCATTACTTAAATATGTTATTACAAAAGATATAACCCAAGCGTTAAACAATTTAAATAATTATTTTTTGGCGGGTAAAGTATGAACTCAGAAATTATTTTGCTCGCTCTTAGCCCGTTATTTTTGATATTTGTTTGCTGTGAGTTTATTAAGTTTAAGCGCTATTACGACATAAAAGATAGCCTAGCAAATACAGTGTTAGCGCTATTACACCAAGGCGCAGATGCTATTGCGTTACTGCTGTTAATGCCTTTATTTAATTGGTTGTATGACTATAGATTGTTTGATATTGAAGTGAGTGTATTAAGTATTGCATTTGCATTTTTACTGCAAGATTTTTTGTATTATTGGTTTCATAAAGCATCGCATCATATTCATTGGTTGTGGGCTGCACATGTGGTGCACCACAGCTCAACTAAAATGAATTTCACCACCGCATTTAGGCAAAGCTTAATGTACCCCGTAGCCGGTATGTGGGTGTTTTGGCTACCTATGATTTTAATCGGATTTGAACCGCTAACAGTATTTAGCGTGGTTGCATTAAATTTGGCGTATCAATTTTTTGTACATACTCAAATAGTGGGTAAGTTAGGCTGGCTTGAAAAAGTATTTAATACGCCTTCGCATCACCGAGTTCATCACGCAATAAATACAGGCTACCTTGATAAAAACTTTGCAGGTGTACTTATTATTTGGGATAAGTTATTTGGCACCTTTGTAGAAGAAGATAAATCAAAGCCTTGTAAATACGGCATTATAGGGCAGCTTAATAGCAATAACCCAGTCGTTATTACGTTTCATCAGTGGGAGCACTTATTGAAAAGTGTTTATAAGGCATCGGGAATAAAAGCTAAATGTAGAGTGCTATTTGGCTACCCTACAAGTAGCATTAAATATAAATAATATTGAAAAAGTTAAAAGTAAAACTGCATAGCTAAACTCATTGATGAATTATGGCTATGCCATTGAGCATGCTGTACTTTGCTGCGCAGCGATACATTGCGAGAAACAGCGTAATTCCATGTTATAGCTATTTCGCTGTGCTTACTTGCTGCGTTATCAGTTAGCCATAATATATTGCCAGTTAAAGCGAGTTTATGGTTATTGTTTATTTGCCAAATTACACCGGCTTCGCTGCCTATTCCAGTACTAAGTCGGTCGGTTATATCGCCTGTATTTAGCTCAAATTGACCAAGAATATAGCCGTGTAGATTATTAGGATCGCCATAAGATTTACCATAACCTCCTTTTGTAAAAAAGCGGCCTAAACGTTTATTGTCACTTGGTTGTCGGTCAAAGCCCATTTTAAAGTTCCACGACCAGCTATCAAATACGCGGTTATCGGGTGCAAGCGACATAGCATCTAATAAGTAAAAATGTTCAATATCTGCATTTCCTTCGTCAGTAATAGCGGCTTCCAAATCAAAAAAACTAATTTGTGCACCCGCTATAAAACCTTCAGGCCTATCTAGTAAGTCATGATACGCAAGCCTATAACCAAAATTTGTAAGGTTTGCTTGGTTATTATTTTGTACCCTACCTAGCGTTACTTTAGAAGAGCCATGACCTTGCTCTGGAGAAGCAATAGGACGACTTGGCTTAGTAAATGGCGAAGCTACTTTATATTTGCTGCGCATTAGTAGTAGCTTAGTTAGTCGCGGGGCAATTTCTTCACGCTTTAATGCTTTATCGTAAAATTCAAAATTTAACCATTCATACGCCATTTCTAATATTGCGACTAATTGCGACTGTGAGTAATTACGAGTATTGAGGGAGCCACCTTGTATTAACTCTCTTGCATCATCAAGTTGTTCGTTAGTCATTTGAGTAGAGTAATGGTAAAGCTTAGTGCCAAAAGCAGGGCGGTAATTAGGTGATTGTAGTAAGTTGTTATTTCTTAGTACTGCAACGGTATCTGATGGAATAGCTTGCATATTAAATGACGATGTTAAATCAAGGTCCTCTTGTGCGAGTTGTAATAATGCAAGTAATTGATAAGAGCAGTTTTCATCAATAAAAAAGTAATCAAATGTAGCTGATTGTAGCTCCCATAAGTGCAATAAAATAAGCTCTACTTGTGGCTCAGATAAATTAAGTTTGTATTCCCAAATATCACGAGATTCTAAATCATTATATTCGCGTACTTTTTTATAGTACGGCATAAGCGAAAATTTACCAGGATAGCTGCCAATCAGGCCTTTTAGTGCGTACATAGCTGCATTGTCTGAGCCGTCTGGTTCTGCTGCAAAATTAACCGCAAATGCGAGCAACTCTTTATGGCGAGTCTGATCTTTTGCATCAATACGAAGTAAGGTGTGACCAAACATTGATGATGGGCTATTCATAAATGCAGTAGGAAAAACTAACGTAACCCCTTTTGGGTTTATTATTTTTTGCCACGTTTGAAGCTCTGGGCAATTAAGCGCGGGCCAGTTATTTTTAATTTTTGTTTTTAGCCATTTATAGCGTGCTGGAAACCGACAGCGAGATTGTGTTGTTTTTGGGTCAGTATTTTTACCACTAAATGCGGCTATAGTGGCTTCAAGTTCGTCCAGTGGACTTGTTTTACCTATAGGAGATAAAAAAAACTCAGCCCTATCTACTTCACTTTTCCAACCACCTAATGTGGCCCCACGGTAATGACCTAATTTGAGCCAGTAAGGGTCGGTTGCTAAGGTGTCATTTTTAAAACTTTGAGCGTTTACGTAAGTACTAAACAGCGCAATTGATAAAACAAAGAATATTTTTTTCATAATCACTAAACAATAAAAGCCGCTAGAGAAATACTCCAGCGGCTTTATTTATACGTATAAAACCGGCTAATTTAGCTGATTAAGAAAGAGTATAAGAAGCAAGTTGTGCGTTACTTGCAAGAACAGTGTTTAGGTTTTCTAAAACTGTTTGCGAAGTTACGTTTTCAGAAGTAAATACTGAAGAAAACTGTGCTTGAGCAAGCGCGTTGAATGCTGCTTTATCTTGATCTGCAACACCCCAAGCTTCAGCTAGAGTAGCTAAAGTTTCGCCTTCACCTTTTGACATATCACGAGCAAGTTGCTCCATGTTACCGTCAATGAATAAAGCAATTTTTTCTGAAGAAGTTACTGTACCAGTACCATCACAACCTAAAGTACCAAAAGTGATACCAAAAGTTTGGTTACCAGAAGTACCGTTTGTTGTAGCGCCTAAAATTTTAACGCCTTTACCTTGCTGACCTGCAAATAACATAGAACCAAGACCACAACCAATATCTTGGTCAGCCATTGCGTTTGAGAAAGGAAGTAAAGATAGAGCTGCTACTGCGATTAGTTTTTTCATTTTCATAAATCCATATATGATTGTCTTTATTTAGGGTAAATAAAGTTCGCGAAAGATTCTAACAGACTTGCAAAGAAAAAGAACAGCTTAAAACATGAATATTTTACACTCTAATTTTTCTACTATTTTAAAGCGAATGCTGGGAGAAACTAGACCAGTTCAATAATTTTTTATTGAACTGGTGGCGGCTTTTTACTTCTTGGGGCACCTAACAAAATACAGGTATGGCAAATACATACAGATAAAAATGCACTAATACCCAATGCACCGCCGTAGCCGTCAAGTTTTGGTACAAGATGCTCAAATAAGATTGAAAACAAAATAGATGAGCTTGCTACAGTATAAATACCAAATCGATGTGGGGCGCTCATACCTATAAATGTACCGCCAAAAAATACAATCGCGTATAAATCGGGGTTCAAATTTAAAGCGCTAAAAATTAAATAAGCAATAATAGAAAGTGAAGACGACGCTCTAACCCCGTCAAAGCGACTATGCTTAGCTAAATAAAATGTTAAAAAAGCCCCAAGCAGTACAAGTAATGGATATTCAATACTCATAATACTATTCCTCTGGCTAATACAAAAAGTGCCACACTTGCAAAGGCAACACTACCAAGCTTGCCACCAAAACCTGTAAACATATTCATAGTAAGCACATACAAACTTGAGCCAATAAGCGAAATAATAGCAATTTCCCAGTAACTGGTAATTAAATGAGTTGAACACATACCTGCAAAGCTACCAGCATAAATTGCAGCATACGGATGGTTTTTATAATGTGCAGGAAAAGGAATAAACGAGCCAATAAGTCCCGTTAGCGCAGCAGAAATCACTAAAGGTAATGCAAAAGTAGTGTGCATAGCAAAGCAAGCTACAAAGCCTAAAAAGAAAGTGATGAATTTTAAAAATAAGAATTTAATCATAGCGGCGCAGTTTAAACTAATCCTTTTGCGCTTTCTAATACTCTCTAACAAATAAATGTTATAAGTAATTACAAACGTTAAAAGCGTGTTTTTTAAACGGCTTTTAGGTATTAAATATGCTTAATAGTGCCGCTGTTAATGTTCTATAAATCACAAGTTATGTATAATGGCGATAATTTAATGTATTAAAGTGTTAACCAAGGGTTATTTATGTCTAACTGTTTGCATCTGGCTATTCCGGCTGGCGATTTAAAAGTGGCTAAAGCGTTTTATTGTGACGTACTAGGCTGTAAAACGGGTAACAGTGAGGAAGGTCGCTGGGTAGATATAGATTTTTGGGGTAATGAACTTACCTTGCACCAAAGTGTTGAGCGCCTACCAACAGTTCGCCATGATGTAGACATGGGAGCTGTGGCAGTACCTCACTTTGGGATTCACTTATCTGAAGATGAATTTAACGGGTTAAAAACACGTATTGAAGATGCGGGAATTGAATACCTAGATAAACCATATCGCCGTTTTATTGGTGATGAGTTTGAGCAAGAAACGTTTTTTATTGAAGATCCAAATGGCAATGTGCTTGAAATGAAAACCATGGTAAATCCAGAGGTTTTATTTAAAAAAGTATAAATGCTGTTGTTTAAGTTAAGCTAAAAAACCACTTTAATAAGTGGTTTTTTTATAACTATTAATCAGTGTTTTGATAAATTAGTTAATATTTACAGGTAAAAAAAATTACGCTACATACATGATTTTTATTCACTCTACAATGTAGGTATAGACACGTAGACTTAATTTCAACTCTCATACTTTATTGTTATTTATGCTGCTTAAACTCATAATTGCACCTTTACTTATTTTACTAATAACATTCGCCCAAAAACGCTTTGGTAGTTTTGTTAGCGGTATAATTCCTGGCTTGCCTATTACCTCTGGGCCTATTTCTTATTTTATAGCATTAGAGCAAGGTAAATTATTTGCAGCTAACTCAGCGGTGGCCTCTCTTTATGGTATGAGCGGTATAGGCTTATTTTGTTTTAGTTACTTGGTTGTATCACGAAGGTTTGGAATGCTTAAATCGCTTTTTACAGCGTTGAGTATTTGGTGCGTATTTAGCGTTATTACTTTATTTTTACCAGTGAATATTATTGTGGCGAGTGTGGTTTCGCTTTGTATTTTACTCGGTTTAACTATTATCTCTACAAAGCTAAATATATCAGTTGATGCAAAACCATTAAATGCTCGCTGGGAGCTTCCGGTAAAAATGATATTAGTGACGAGCTTTATCGTGCTTGTTACGTTTATATCGCAGCATATAGGGTCTGCGTGGAGCGGGTTAATATCTACCTTTCCGGTTATTTTGGCGGTAATGGGCAGTGTTGCCCATTTTAGTGACAAACAAGCCTCAACGTTTAAAATTCTTAATGGCGGTATTATTGGTTCATTAGGTGGATGTGTATTTTTTGCGGTGATTGCGTTTATGTTAAAACATAACTTTATGATTTGGCAGGTGTACGCAACAGCTGCCATTTTCTCAACGTTATTTACTATTATTTTTAGCCAATTTATTAATCGCCAATTTACCAAGCAAGCTATGCTAAACACCAAAAAAGCAGTGCTTAAAATTGACTCGCTCGGTTAACTTACATATCTAAAGCCATTACCTAGTTATGTAGTTGAATTAACATTTCACTGGGGGTTTTATTAAAGTGGCGTTTAAATTCGCGGCTAAATTGCGATGGGCTGGTATAGCCAACCTTTAATGCAGCTTCGTTGGCTTTGCTTCCACTACTGGTTATAAGCTCTTTAGCCTTAGCTAAGCGTACTTTTTTTAAATACTGCAAAGGTGACTCAAACGTTACTTGCCTAAAAGCACGATGGAACGACGATACGCTCATGTTTACATCTTCAGCCAACCCCTCAACTGTAATTTGATTGGCATAACTACTGTGCATAGTTGAGAGCGTACGGGCGATACGCGCATAATGCCCATCATGCATAGCAAGCCCTATTAAAGTATGTCCTTGTGGGCCACAAAGTACACGATATACCAATTCTTTTACTATATCTTCGCCAAAAACGTCAGCCTCAATGGGGTTATTAAGCACGCTAAGTAAACGGTGAGTTACTTGCTCCATTGCGCCATCTATTTTAGCCGATTGAACGCCACTCATTTGCCCAGTGGTGAATGGCTTATGTGTACCAATTTGGTTTACTAATTTATGTAACATTACCGGGTTTATATCTATAACAATACCCATAACAGGCTGGTTGTTATCGGTAAAAGCTTCGCATTCAAGTGGCACTGGTACACCTAAAACAAGGTAGTCGCCTTCACCATATTTTATTTGATGATCAGGAAAATGAATTATCTTATGTCCTTGCCCAACAATAATAATACCTGAGTTATATATAAGTGGCTGGCGCGGCGAGCTTTTACTTGCACGATGAAAATACACACCTGGAATAATGGTTTCCATGTTGCCTTCAAAGTTAAGTAAATTATTGTGCTCTGCAAATTTTTGCATCATGTTGGCTATTGAGGACATTAAAACTTCTACTATCGTACGAATTTTGCGTAAAATATCAATCCTGACAGTTTTAGGCAAGCTTTTGCGAGTTATTGGGCTTTTTTTATGTTTATTTTGCCACTAATATGCACTCATTGAAGTTTAGCTTAGTTAGTAACTAAGCATTATATTTAGTATTTAACCGTCACCTAGGAGCAAAATAATGAAATTTAGCTACGTAAACCCAACACTTATCCAGTTCGGCCAAGAACAAATTGCCTCACTAACTGATTTGATCGCAAAGGATCAAAAAGTACTTGTAGTGTACGGCGGCGGTTCAATTAAAAAGAACGGCGTGTACGACCAAGTTGCAGCAGCACTTGAAGGCTTTGACTGGGTTGAATTTTCGGGTGTAGGCGCTAACCCAACTATAGAAGTACTAGACCAAGCAGTAAAAATTTGTAAAGAACAAGGCATCAACTTTGTACTAGGTGTAGGCGGCGGTTCAGTAATCGACGGCGTTAAATACATTGCAGCATCTGCAGTTTATGATGGAGAAGGTTGGGATATTCCTACTGGTAAGCACACTATTACTAGCGCATTACCAATTGGTGCAATATTAACATTGCCTGCAACGGGTTCAGAGTCTAACCAAAACTCAGTTGTGAGCAAAGAAGCAACAAAGCAAAAACTACCGTTTGCATCACCAGAAGTACTTCCTAAATTTGCGATTATGGACCCTGATGTAATGAAAACATTACCACAGCGCCAACTTGTGAATGGATTAGTAGATGCATGGGTTCATACATGTGAGCAGTACCTAACATTCCCTGAAACGGCATTGGTTCAAGAAGGTTACGCAGAGGCACTTTTAAGAACGCTTAAAACATTAGGCGACAACTTTGAAAATCAAGACGATACATGGCGTGCAAACCTTATGTGGGCAGCTAACCAAGCACTTAATGGTTTAATTGGTTCTGGTGTATCGCAAGATTGGGCAACACACATGATTGGCCACGAGCTTACAGCTGCTTACGGCGTTGATCATGCTCGTTCACTTGCTATTGTTCAGCCTTCTTTATTACGTAACCAGTTTGCAGTTAAAAAAGCAAAACTTGAGCAGATGGGTAAAAACGTATTTGGTCTTGAGCAATCTGACGACTTAGCTGAGAAAACAATTTTAGCAATCGAAGCGTTTTACCACAGCCTTGACGTAGCGACCCAGCTTACTGAACATGGCGATGATAAAGCAGCGGCGATTGACAATATTATTAATAAACTTGAAGCGCACGGCATGCTAGCTCTTGGTGAAAACCAAGCTATTACGCTAAAAGAAAGCCGCGAAATTTTAGAGCAAGCAGTTGCTTAATTTTCAAAGCTAAGCGCTTACTTAAATATACTAGGGCGTGTTGATCTTTGGTGGGTGAATTTGCAGCAGTATGTTTGGTTTTTAGGCAAGGCGGAGCCTATGTAGTGTGGTTATTCCCCATGAATAGGCGATAACGCAGCATAAATACCAAACATGCGCTGCCCTTTGGGTTCTTTCTAGGGACGATTAACTCTTTGTTGCTCGGTTTTTACTTAGCCCACTAGGTTACAAACCTCGCGCCGCGATTTAATCGCCCCTAGATTGAACAAATTTCAATCCACAAAGATCAACACGCCCTAAGTAATACGTTAATAAAAAACCGTCAACCTTTAGGTTGGCGGTTTTTTTATGGTTTATTATAAATACTGTGTTGCTAATTAACCAATAAGTTCCGTATTAATGTTTTTGAATGATGATAGTAAACTGTGCTCAACGGTTAGGAAAAATCTAACGATTAAATAAATTAAAACAGGACTAAACTCATGAAATTACTAAACACATTACTTAGCTCAAAAGCAGGCGTAGCAGCATTAATTTTACGAGTACCAGTTGGCCTTATTTTAGCGGCGCATGGTGCACAAAAACTATTTGCTTGGTTTGGCGGTTACGGGCTTGAAGGTACAGGTCAATGGATGGCGAGTATTGGTTTAGAGCCTGGCTATTGGTTAGCAATGATGGCAGGTAGCGCTGAGTTTTTTGGTGGCATTGCATTAGCAATTGGTTTGTTAACTCGCCCAGCTGCTGTAGTTGCCGGCTTTACTTTGCTGATTGCTATTTTTAGCGTACATATTAGTAATGGCTTATTTATGGCAAACAATGGCTATGAATACGCATTAACGTTACTTGTAGTAACTGTAGTTTTAGCAATTCAAGGAGCGGGAAGCTTTTCGCTTGATAACGTATTAGCTAAAAAACTAGCTAATAAATAGAGTTTATTAATTGAAGAATAGCGGCCAATTTGGCCGCTATTTTTGTAGGTTAACTACTAAATTATTTAGCTGAAAAAGTTAAAGAATAACTGTACTGCTTTTGCTCAAGTAAATATTCTTTATGGGTACTTGGGCTCCATGAATCATCGCCACCAACCCCCATATGTTGATGATCAATGTGTACATGTACGCAATCATCAGCAATGAGTTCGTTAGTGTGCTTAGCTTGCGTTAACATACTTTGCGAATACTCACTGGCTGCAAATAAAAACGCACCGGTTACGGTTAAATTATTAATACGCAGTAATTGGCAATCGCTACGCAGGCCGTTATCGGTTGGGAATATATACGGGGTATGTAGCTCATTTAAGCTCAAGCTGTAATAACCTAAACGTGCTGCGGCTTTGCGATCTGGGTAGTTTTCAAAAGGCCCTAAACCACGCCAGTTTACTTTTGTATCGCTTTGCTTGTTAAGTGTTGTACTTAGCCCTATACGCGGCATTGGCGGCAGAGTATCGTTTAGTTGCACATCAACATTTAAGCTAATATTGCCGGTATCATTTAGTGTATATAGCCACTGTGTTTGAGCCTGTAGCACGCCATTAAACTCGTAATTAAATACACAAGTAATACGTACATCAACACTTGATTGCACTGCGTGAATTGAGCTGCATGTGCGCTGCCATTGCCCTATACCTGCACGTAACCAACGAGCCTCCCATGCATTAGGGTCTAGGTTATCTACTTCGCTTACGCCTATGTCGTTATCAAGCGGGGCCCGATAAAAGTTATCAACCAGTGGGCTACTAATAACCTGAGTATCGTTTTGTAACCACTGCTCTATAAGCCCTGATTGCTTGCTAAAAACAAGTTTAAACTTATCGTTTTCAATACTTAGTTGAGAGTCGGTTTCACTAACACTTATAGCGCTTTGCTCTGTAGTTGATGTAAATGATTCACTGTTTAAATTATTACTATTTATAAGCTTAAACTGCTCGGTGTTTAATACATGCTCGGCACTTGCAAAGCTACAATCGTTAATTAGTGCTACATCTAAATTAAGGTGGTATTGCGCACCTTGCTCAAACGTTGTTTTAGTTTTAATTGTTAACGTGTGTGTACTTTGCGGAGCAATATTAAGTATATGCTCGCTTTGTTCAACACAGATGCCATTTTGCATTAACTGCCAAACGAGCTTTTCGTTATCTGTGTGTCTAAATACGTAATCGCTAAATACATCAATGGTGTATTGATTTTTAGTTTGCTCGCGCAGCGTAAATTGTAAATGCTGCTGGCTGTATTTTGCTTCAAACAGGCTAGGGTGCGGCGTGCGGTCTGGGAACAATAACCCATTTATACAAAATTGACGGTCATTTAGTTCATCACCAAAATCGCCACCGTAAGCCCAATAATGCTTGCCGTTTTCGTCTGTTTTAGATAAACCTTGGTCTACCCAATCCCAAATAAAGCCGCCTTGCAGGCGTGGGTATTCTCTAAATGCTTGCCAGTAATCGTCAAAGCTACCTAGGCTGTTACCCATTGCATGGGCGTATTCACATAAAATAAGTGGGCGAGTTTCACCCGGTAGGCTCAACCATTTTTTAATAGAGTATTTAGGTACCGCATCGTCTTTAATATCGGTATCTACACGGGCGTACATTGGACAAATAATGTCGGTAGCCGTTGTATTTGCGCCGCCGCCTTCGTATTGCACTGGGCGAGAGGGGTCAAAGCTTTTTGACCAGCCGTACATGGCATCATGATTTGCGCCGTGTCCGCATTCGTTTCCTAGTGACCAAATAATAATTGAGGCGTGGTTTTTATCGCGCTCAACCATTTGCGTATAACGCGACATAAATGCACCAGCCCACTGCGGATCGCTAGCTAAACGCCCCATAGGAAACATGCCATGGGTTTCTATATTTGCTTCATCAACTACGTATAAACCTAGCTCGTCACATAGTTCGTAAAAACGAGGGTGGTTAGGGTAGTGAGCAGTACGCACGGCATTAAAGTTATTTTGCTTCATCAGCTTAATATCTTCAATCATATCGGCGGTAGTAACTGTATGGCCGTTTTCAGGATGGTGTTCGTGGCGGTTAACGCCGCGTATAAGTAGCGGCTTGCCGTTTAGGCAAAGCTGCCCGTTGAGCATTTCTACTTTTCTAAAGCCAATGTTATAGGCTTCAATGTCGACGGTATTGCCTTGATCATCAAGCAGACTCACAACGCAGCGGTATAAGTATGGGGTCTCGGCGGTCCATTTTTTAGGGTTTTGTATATCAATTGTTTGAAATACAACATCGCTCCAGCCGCCTTTTTCGTCAACACGTTTATTATTAGTGCTTTGTATTTGCGGCTCACATAGCGCCTGTTCGCCATCAAAAACTTGCACTGCTATTTGATAGTTATTTGGCGCATTAATCGCCGTTTTTATATGTAGCGTTGCATCGCGGTAGCAGGCGTCTAAATCAGGAGTAATAAATACATCGCGAATTTGGCTTTGCGGTTTGGTAAGTAAGTTAACATCGCGGAATATACCGCTTAGCCACCACATGTCCTGATCTTCTAAATAACTGCCATCGCTCCAACGAATAACCATAACGGCAATACGGTTAGTGCCTGCAACTAATAGTTCGCTTAAATCAAACTCGCTTGGTAAACGGCTATCTTGTGAATAACCCACCCATTGTCCGTTACACCACAGGTGAAACGCCGAGTTAACGCCTTCAAAAATAATATGATTACGCTGAGTTAGCTTACTTTCGCTTATATTAAATTCAGTGCGGTAACAGCCTGTAGGGTTGTCGCTTGGTACAAAAGGCGGGTTAACTGCAAATGGGTACTTAACATTACAGTAAATAGGTTTATCAAAGCCGTGTAATTGCCAGTTAGAAGGCACTGTAATACTTTGCCAGTTGCTATTTAGTGTTTTACTTAGCAACGATTCATCAACTGCTTCGGGTTTATCAAATAATTTAAAGTCCCACTGACCGTTTAAACTTTGTTTTTGCGATTGCGTGTTAGTACGGGCATGGTCAACGCTTTTAAATCCATTGAGTGGGCTGTGCGCTTTTACTTGATTAGCTTGTACTGAAATTGGGTTTTCCCAATCTCGGCGATTAATTATGTGCTGTAAAGAGGTCATGTTTATCCTATTGCATAAGCGGGCAATTATAATGCGCTAAATATAGCTAAAAATAATCGCAGGGGTTATGCTTAAAGCTCTCCTTTATTTATCCAAAACTATCATTGTAATTATGCGCTATAACATTAAAGACATACTCGATATTGGTCCGCGCTGTATAGAACGCTTTATTGATTCACAAACGCTCGCGCAAATGCCAAACCTTGAAATAGCACTTGCGGGTTGCTCAAACCTATCGGGTCGTTATTGCGTAGCACGCTCAGCACCGCTAGAACATACACTTTTTTATACGCTTGCAGGGCAGGGTAAATTAACAACACACAATGAGCAGTACACACTTAATGCCAATACACTTATTGTGCTACCAGCAAAGCAAAGCTTTGAAGTGAAAATTGATGCTGAACATTGGGATGTTATTTGGTTAAACCTTGCAAATACTAAACGTTGGCAGCATTTAAACTTAGCGCAAGCATTGGTATTAACCGAGCAAAAACTTGAACCGTTACACCTTGCTATGGAGCTTTTATACAGCGAGCCCAATGCTAATTTACGCGAAAGCGTAACGCCTATTTTAAGTCATTACTTAAATGCTACGCTGCAAAATAACTCTCAGGGTGCGGCGCATAACCGTTTAATTAGTTTGTTTGAAGAGGTAGACAAGCGCTTGCAGTTTGATTGGACAATAGAGGCAATGTGCGAATATGTGCATTACTCATCGCCGCATTTGCATCGTTTATGCCAAGCGCAATTTGGTAAAAGCCCAATACAACAACTTATTTATTTACGCATTGAGCGAGCTAAAAACTTACTGTTAAACACGGCTTGGCCAATTTCGCATGTGGCAAGTTATGTGGGGTACTCTAATATTTTTAATTTTTCCAAACGTTTTAAGAAGTCGGTAGGTGTGTCGCCAAGCGAATTTAGAAAATAACGTTAGCGGCTCTCTACATTTGAATAAATTTAAGGTATTGTGCGATTTCTTAAATTGCATTTTAGAGTTTTAGGTAGGTAATGCGCTCAAACCGTTTTTTAATAGTGATATTATTAGTGCTTGTACACAGCTTTATTAGCTGTGATGGCGCTGCGTATCATTTGCAAGAAGACGTTGATCACGTAACCAGTTCGTTATCGCAAGGCGACTCCATAGCCGATGATAACCAAAGCGATAAAACATCAACTACCGAGATTCACGCCCACCAACATTGCCATTGTGGCTACAACAGCACCTCTAGCCATTCAATAAGCCCAGAGCAAAGTAAAGCAACTTCGCCTGCGTGCTATAACGGGTTAAATTACCCGCCAGATGTACCGCCACCCAATTCACTTAGTTAGTTTTTAATTTTAAACACTTTGTAAAAAACTGCCTGCGCCTGTGCGCTATAAGGCTAGTTATGTACATATTTAGGTTGCTTGATCGCGCTTGTTTTTAAAATAGGCGTAGTGATTAAGTCAACTCTGTTTGTTAAAAAACGGACACGCTATATGAATAAAAAACCAATTATGCTGGTGGCGCTAATGTGCGTGTTACCTGCTTTTAGTACTTTGGCGAATGTTAAAACATTAACCCTTAAACAAGCACTGAGTAATACCGAACAACAAAATCCGGTATTAAAACGCTACCCGTATCATCAAAAAATATTGAGTGCGCTTAAATCTCAAGCTGCACTTTCGCCTAACCCTGTATTGAATGTTGAAGCCGAAAACTTACTGGGCACTAACAAGGCGCGTGGCATTCAAGGCGCTGAAATAACACTCGGGCTTAGCCAACTAATAGAGCTGGGCGATAAGCGCCAAAGCCGTATTAATTACGCAACCGCCAATATAAAAGCCCAAGCAATACAGTATCAAAATACCCGTTTAGCCTTATTAGCAACCACTGCTGAGCGATACTACCAAGGGCTTAAATTTCAAACATTATTAAGTTTGAACAACGAGCGTAAACAGGTAGTTACCCAAGCACTTAAAGCGATTGAACAAAGAGCTAATGCAGGTGCTGCGTCGCAAGCTGATGTAACGCGCATGCGTTATGCACTTAGCCAAGTAGAGCTTGATAAAGCCATGCTTAATAGTGAATTTGAGCGAGCAAGTTTATCGCTTAACGAGCTGTGGAGTGAGGAGCAACCCTACGATACTTTTGCTGGCAATATTAATGTAATTACTGCGCTTAAATCAGCACAAGCACTTTTAGATGCGGTTAACCAAGCTCCTGAATTTGCATTATTACAGCAGCAATATTTACAGCAAACAGCCAACTTAACACTACAAAAAGCAAACGGACAAACCGATATTAACGTAGGGGGAGGCGTGCGCTATAACCAGCAAAATGACTCCAGCTCGTTAGTGTTTTCGTTTTCTATGCCACTGCAATTAAGCAATTCTAATAGCGGCAATATTGCAGCTGCAAATAGTCAGCTCATGCTTTTAAATGAGCAGCAAGGGCAATTGCGCATCCAGCTACGCCAGCAAGTACGTACTTTGTACGCTTATTATCAAGGTAGAGCTAATCAGGCAAAGCTATTATCTGATCAAATTATTCCTCAGGCACAAACATTGATTGAGCAAAGCCTAAAAAGTTATCAACGCGGACAAATTTCGGTGTTGCAATTGCTTGATGCTCAACAAGCACTTTTTGATTCTAAACGCACACTTATTACCACTCACGCAGAGCTGTACCAAGTGCTACTTACTCTTGAGCGTTTAACAGGCCAATCTTTAATTGAGACTCATCAATCATGAATAAAAATATAATCGCATTATTAGTATCACTTTCGTTTGCCAGCAGCTTTGTAAGCACAGGTGTATTTGCCTCTGCTGAGCATGGCGAGTCAGGTCATAAAGAAACAGAGCAACACGAGCAAAAGCAAGGTCCACACGGCGGCTTTTTATTAACTGACCCTAAATTAACACTTGAGCTTAAATTGCAAGAATTTGCAGGTAATGTTGAGCTACGTGTATACGGCTATAAACAAAATAAGCCAATTAATATAAACGACTTAAACATAACAATGAGTTTAAAACGCTTAGTTGAAGCCCCGCAAAATATACAGTTTACAGCTGAGGGCGACTACCTTGTGAGCACGCAATCAATTAACGAACCGCATTCGTTTGCACTTACCGTTACTGCTAATTATAACGGTGAGAGCATTAGCTATGAGTACGATCAACACGAAGGGCAAACCACGTTAACAGAGCGAGCTATTGAGCGCGCAGGCATTAAAACCGAGATAGCGCAAAGTGGTGAAGTGGATATTACCGATACGCTTTTTGGCGTTATTGCCCCAACGCAGCACGGCACGGTAGAAGTAATGGCACCGTATACAGGATTGATCAGTGATATTTTTGTAAGCATTGGTCAAAACGTTAAAAAAGGCGAAGTACTTGCCAGCGTAACCAACCGTGAAACACTGCAAAATTACCCCATTAAAAGTCCAATTAGCGGTGTTGTAACCGAGCAATACTTAAAGCGTGGCGAGCTTGCAAGCACCAGCGCACTGATGCAGGTAGTTAACCTTGATAAAGTATGGGTTGAGTTATCGGCTTTTCCTGAAAACATTGAAAAACTAGCCATTGGTCAAAGCGCTAAAGTGTACGACCTACATCACCATTTAAATACGCAAGGCAAAGTGTTTTTTATAGCTCCAATGATGACTGGCGGGCACATAGCGCGTGCCCGTATAGAGCTTAATAACCCAGACGGGCATTGGCGCCCAGGCATGCATATAAATAGCGATGTAAGTGTGGCTAAAATAAATGCCAGCGTGCGTGTAAAGCCACAAGCAATTCAAGAACTTAACGGTCAACCCAGTGTGTTTGTTCGTAAAAATAATGTATTTGAAGTGCGCCCCGTTACCTTAGGTGCAAAAAATAGCGAGTGGGTAGAAGTACTTACAGGCTTAAACGCAGGTAGCGAATACGTAACAGACAATAGTTATGTCATTAAAGCTGATATTTTAAAAAGCGGCGCAAGCCACGCTCACTAGGAGGCACCATGATTAATTGGATAGTTTCTTTTGCGGTTAAACGCCGCATGCTGGTGCTTGCGCTTACATTTTTATTTGCTGGATTTGGTGTATACAACATTCAAAATTTAGCAGTAGACGCAGTACCCGATATAACAAACGTACAAGTGCAAATTAATACCAAAGCGCAGGGTTTTACGCCATTAGAGGTAGAGCAACGCATTACTTATTTGGTAGAAACCGCCATGGCGGGCATACCTAAGCTTGATTACACCCGTTCGCTTTCGCGTTATGGGCTTTCGCAAGTAACGGTTATTTTTAATGAAGGCACCGATATTTATTGGGCACGTCAGCAAATTGGTGAGCGTATTCAAAGTATTCGCTCCGACTTACCTAATAACGTAGAGCCAAACTTGGGTCCTATTGCCAGTGGTTTAGGCGAAATATTTACTTATAGTGTGCACGCCGCGCCTAATGCGTTAAAAGAAGATGGCACTGCCTACAACGCCGAAGACTTACGTACTTTGCAAGATTGGGTTATTCGTCCGCAGCTTTTAAAAGTAAAAGGCGTAACCGAAATAAACAGCCAAGGTGGTTTTGAGCGCCAATACCAAGTAGCGCCAGTGCCCGAAAAACTCATTGCCTATAAGCTTACTATTAGCGATGTAATTAGTGCACTTGAGGTTAATAACAGTAACCGAGGCGCAGGCTATATTGAACGCTTTGACGGGCAATATTTAGTACGCTCGCCTGGGCAGCTTAAAACCATTGATGACATAGCCAATACCGTTATAGCTAAGCGCGACGATGCACCTGTACGCATTAAAGATGTGGCTAACGTGTTTTTAGGCAAAGAGCTTAGAACCGGCGCGGCCACTTATAACGGCGAAGAAACCGTGCTCGGCACCGCCATGATGCTAATTGGCGAAAACAGCCGCATAGTGGCAAAAGCCATGGCTGATAAGTTAGTTGATGTGCAAAAAAGCTTACCCGCTGGCGTTATTGTTGAAGCGGTTTACGACCGCACAACTCTTGTTGATAAAACCATAGCAACCGTGCAAACCAACTTATTTGAAGGTGCCGTTTTAGTGATAGTAATTTTGCTATTACTGCTGGGTAATGTAACGGGCGCGCTTATTACGGCAATGGTTATTCCGTTGAGTATGTTGTTTGCCGTTACAGGTATGGTGGGTAATCGCGTATCGGGTAATCTAATGAGCCTAGGCGCAATCGACTTTGGTTTAATTGTTGATGGCGCTGTAATTGTTGTTGAAAACTGCCTGCGCCAACTCGGTGTAGCTCAGCATAAACATGGCAGGCTACTTACCTTAAACGAGCGTTTAAATGTAGTGACCGCAGCCACCAAAGAAGTATTTACACCGGCTGTGTTTGGCATTGTTATTATTATGCTGGTTTACTTACCTTTATTTGCACTAAGCGGCGTTGAAGGCAAAATGTTTCAGCCAATGGCATTTACTGTAGTTGCGGCGTTAATTGGCGCGCTTATATTTGGCGTTACCTTTGTACCTGCTGCTATTGCAGTGTTTGTTCGCGGTAAGGTTGATGAAACCGAAAATGCAGTCATGCGCGGCGTTAAAAAAGTGTATAAGCCATTACTTGGTATATCGCTTAAATTACCGTGGTTGATGGTGGGTATTGCCACGGCATTAGTATTGGTGCTTGGTTTTAAAGTTAAAAACATGGGCGCAGAATTTTTACCGAAACTTGATGAAGGCGATATTGCCATGCACGCGCTGCGCATTACTGGCACCGGTATTGAGCAATCTGTGCAAATGCAAAAAGAGCTTGAGCAAGCCATATTAGATCAGCCTGAGGTTGCTAACGTATTTTCAAAAATTGGTACTGCCGATGTAGCAAGCGATCCTATGCCGCCCAATGTTGCCGATACTTTTTTAATACTCAAACCGCAAGATGAGTGGCCTAATCCAGCACTTACTAAAGCAGAATTGGTTCAGCAAATTCGTACCCGTGTTAACGATGTCCCTGGTAATAATTACGAATTTACACAACCAATAGAAATGCGCTTTAATGAGTTAATTGCTGGCGTGCGCGCCGATGTGGCACTGCGTATTTATGGTGACGACTTAAGCGTACTTAAAGAGTTTGGCGAAAAAGCCACAGAGCTAATGCGTAATATTGCAGGTGCTACCGATGTACGTTTGGAGCAAATGGAAGGATTGCCAACACTTTCGGTAACACCAATGCGCGACCATATGGCGTTATTGGGTTTAAGCGTAAACGATATTCAACAAACACTTGCCGCCGCTGTTGGTGGTGTGCAAACCGGACTAATTTACGAAGGCGATAAACGTTTTTCGTTATTAGTACGCCTTGATAAACGTTGGTCTAGCGATGTATCAGCACTTGCTCGTTTGCCAGTTGCTTTACCTAAAGATAGTAACCCAGAACTTGCGTTTGTACCGCTTGGCGAAGTGGCAACAATTAGCATTGAAAAAGGGCCTAATCAAATAAACCGCGAAAGTGGTAAGCGTAACGTAGTGGTAACTGCCAATGTAGAGGGGCGCGATTTAGCAAGCTTTGTAAGTGATGCGCAAGCGAGCATGAATGAATCACTTAATTTACCAAGTGGCTATTGGCTTGAATACGGCGGCACGTTTGAGCAGCTACAATCAGCAAGTAAGCGATTGTCGTTGGTTGTGCCGGTCACTTTATTACTTATATTTGGCTTACTGTATAGCGCCTTTGGATCGCTTCGTGATTCATTGATTATATTTAGTGGCGTGCCATTGGCATTAACGGGAGGTGTGCTTGCGTTATTGCTGCGCGATATGCCGCTTTCAATATCAGCAGGTGTCGGCTTTATTGCTCTAAGTGGTGTCGCGGTATTAAACGGTGTGGTTATGCTGTCGTTTATTAAGCAATTACGAAGCGACGGCTTAAGCTTGTTTGAAGCAATTCACAGCGGCGCATTACAGCGCCTGCGCCCAGTACTGATGACGGCGCTGGTGGCAAGTTTAGGCTTTATACCTATGGCGCTTAATTCGGGAACGGGTTCTGAAATGCAAAAACCTCTCGCGACAGTAGTGGTTGGCGGGATTATTTCATCAACTCTACTGACACTATTAATATTGCCTGCGCTTTATAAGTTAGTACATTCTAAATTTACTAAAAAAGTAGAAGCTGAATTAGCTTAAATACTAGCTATTGATAATGTAATAAAAAAAGCAGCTGTACTTACAGCTGCTTTTTTATTTGGGTATTATTTAGCAAAAATACTACATTAATTATATTGAAACAGATTATCCCAACGCTCATCTAATATCGTTTTTGCGTGTTCTAAATTTATTGCGCTATACACATCACTAGTGCACGTTACCAAACGCATACGTACCAGCTTTTCAAGTGCGTCGCTAATTTCAAAATCAAGATCGCACTGGTATTTGCTTTTAAACCAATGCTCTATTTGTTCATCAAGCGTTTGGGCGGTTAAGCCGCTTTCTGATTTTAGTAAAAAGGTATACGCAAGCAGCGCTTCTTTTATGTCTTCTTCTTCGGCAGCGTCAATAAGCGTGTGAAAAACACCCGCGTTATTATCAAGGTTTTTAAAGTAGAGGTTATCGCTAAGCGCTTTCATAAATTTAATTTTACGGTTTTTAAACTTACTCCATTCTTTAAAAATAAAGCTGCCAAATACTCCCATGCCAATAGCAAAGGTAATAAAATGTTGTTGGGTCATTTCTACAGCTTCACTTCTAAAACCACCCCAAAAAGCAAACAGAGCAAGCAATAATACGATTGATGCGCCAAGTTTAGTTATAAGTACCACTGCACCGCCAACTAAAGCCGATGAGCCAATAATTGCTTTATCAATAGGGCGCATGCGTACTTCGCTATTAGGAAATAGCATTTCGAGATCGGCCTTTGGCACATTTTGAAACAGCTTTACTATGGTTGAGCTTGGCTCAAATCCCATTGGCGTTTTATTTTTAGCTTCAAAATAAGCGCTATCTTTAAAGCGAATAAACACGGCAACACGGTCGTAATTAGTAAAGTGCAGCGGCTTTTTACGCAAGCCCCAAAAGCTGGTAATCGTTTCAGTGAGCTGCGACTCGCCACGACGATAAAATACCACTTCTTCAAAGTCGTCAAATTCAACTTCAAGGCGCACCTTAAATAATGACTCTTCATTTAATGCATCTTGTAAGTCTTCATTGGTGATCACTTCAAAATTAGCGGCATTAAGCACCTTAGCAAAATCTTTAGCAAACTCATGTTGGCACTGCGCTTTTTGATCCGCCGATACTGGCGCTAACGATCGCGTGTCACTGTTGGGATCAAAAGGGGCGTAGTTGTTTTTAAGTGACTCAAGTGTTGAGTGGTAATCGTAATGAATAAGGCTTGCTAGTAAATCGCAAAATTGTTTAAACGATGTTTTTTGTGTACTGCTTTTAAGCTCTTCGCTACACATATCAACAATATCTTGCTTTCTAAAGGGAATAAAACGCGCACTTTGCATAAATTAATAACTACTGTGATAGGGAATCTAACTGCATGGGCACATAATAAAATATTCTTATGGATATTACTAATTTGTTAACGCGTTAGGGCGTGTTGATCATTGGTGGTTGAATTTGAAGCAGTGTGTTTGGTTTTTAGGCAAGGCAGAGCCTATGTCGTGTGGTTATTCCCCATAAATAAGGCGATAACGCAGCATAAATACCAAACATGCGCTGCCCTCTGGATTCTTTCTAGGGACGATTAACTCTTTGTTGCTTACATGGATGTCATAGGTAAGATCTTAAGAAATTGAGTTGAAGCTCAAT
>NZ_WTKZ01000119.1:0-1437 GCF_011378805.1 Pseudoalteromonas sp. Z9A6 | reverse complement strand
GTTCTCTCAAGCGCCTTAGTATTCTCTACCTGACCACCTGTGTCGGTTTGGGGTACGATTCCATATAATCTGAAGCTTAGAGGCTTTTCCTGGAAGTATGGCATCAACAACTTCATCACCGTAGTGACTCGTCTCGTGTCTCAGTCTTAATAGCAACCCGGATTTACCTAAGTCGCCAACCTACTCACTTTCACATGGACTACCAACGCCATGCTTGTTTAGCCTGCTCCGTCCCCCCATCGCAATTATATCGAGTACAGAAATATTAATCTGTTTCCCATCGACTACGCCTTTCGGCCTCGCCTTAGGGGTCGACTTACCCTACCCTGATTAACATGGGATAGGAACCCTTGGTCTTCCGGCGTGGGAGTTTTTCACTCCCATTATCGTTACTCATGTCAGCATTCGCACTTCTGATACCTCCAGCATACCTCCCGGTACACCTTCAACGGCTTACAGAACGCTCCCCTACCACTCAGAATAAATTCTGAATCCGCAGCTTCGGTGCATAGTTTAGCCCCGTTACATCTTCCGCGCAGACCGACTCGACCAGTGAGCTATTACGCTTTCTTTAAAGGATGGCTGCTTCTAAGCCAACCTCCTGGCTGTCTGGGCCTTTCCACATCGTTTCCCACTTAACTATGACTTTGGGACCTTAGCTGGCGGTCTGGGTTGTTTCCCTCTTCACGACGGACGTTAGCACCCGCCGTGTGTCTCCCGGATATTACTTTACGGTATTCGGAGTTTGCAAAGGGTTGGTAAGTCGGGATGACCCCCTAGCCTTAACAGTGCTCTACCCCCGTAAGTATTCGTCCGAGGCTCTACCTAAATAGATTTCGGGGAGAACCAGCTATCTCCCGGTTTGATTAGCCTTTCACTCCTAGCCACAGGTCATCCCCTAACTTTTCAACGTTAGTGGGTTCGGTCCTCCAGTTGATGTTACTCAACCTTCAACCTGCCCATGGCTAGATCACCGGGTTTCGGGTCTATACCTTGCAACTAGTCGCCCAGTTAAGACTCGGTTTCCCTACGGCTACCCTATTCGGTTAACCTCGCTACAAAATATAAGTCGCTGACCCATTATACAAAAGGTACGCAGTCACAGAACAAGTCTGCTCCTACTGCTTGTACGTACACGGTTTCAGGTTCTATTTCACTCCCCTCACAGGGGTTCTTTTCGCCTTTCCCTCACGGTACTGGTTCACTATCGGTCAGTTGGGAGTATTTAGCCTTAGATGATGGTCCACCTATATTCAGTCAAAGTTTCACGTGCTCCGACCTACTCGATTTCACTTAAAATGTCTTTTCATGTACGGGACTATCACCCTGTATCGTGGCACTTTCCAGAGCCTTCCATTAACACATAATAAGCTTAAGGGCTGTTCCGATTTCGCTCGCCGCTACTTTCGGAATCTCGGTTGATTTCTTTTCCTACGG
>NZ_WTKZ01000118.1:0-1464 GCF_011378805.1 Pseudoalteromonas sp. Z9A6 | reverse complement strand
TTATATCAGTCGATCAGATCAGTTATAACGAAAAAACCGATCGAGTTTAATTATTATGCTGATAAAAGATACTGAAAAATGGGCTAATCATTTGTTTAAACATGCTGAATTAGGTGATGAACGACGCACTAAACGCCTGGTAAAAATAAGTCATCAAATGGCAAGCAACACAGGAAGTTCTATTGTGAAAGCATCTGGCTCACAGGCCTCTATTGAAGGCGCATATCGCTTTCTTCGCAATGATAAAGTTGACGCAGATAACATCGCTACCGCCGGTTTGAATTCGCTGTTACCTACAATAACGCTGTCAAACACAATCCTTGCGCTAGAAGATACATCAACATTGTGTTACCGACACAATGTGACTAAAGAGCTCGGACATACTGGCGCATATAAACAAAGCTCTTCTAAAGGGATGTTGGCGCACACCGTCCTTATGGTCGATGCAGAAACAGAGCGTACTATTGGCTTGGGTGCACAACATCGTTGGTGCAGAAAAGATGAAAACTTTGGTACCGCTAACGACAGAAAACGCCGCAAGTACGAAACAAAAGAAAGTTATAAATGGCAACGCTCGTCGGAAGAAATGAGTACCCGATTTGCAGATGTCATGGACAATATCATAAGCGTTTGTGATCGAGAATCTGATATGTTTGAGTATATTGATTATAAAACAATAAATAATCAACGATTTGTAGTGAGGGCCAAGCATGAGCGGGTCGTTAATGCAGACGGCGATAAACTAAGTCCCTACATTGAAAATCAATCTAGTGAAGCTTCATATTCGGTTAAGATACAGCAAAAAGGAGGCCGAAAAGCACGTATTGCGAAAGTAGCTGTACGTTATGCTTGCATTACTATTTATCCGCCTAAAAAACACAAGAAACTTGGTGGTATGAATTTAACAGTAATAAGTTGCAACGAGATTGATCCACCAAGTGGAACAAGTCCTTTGTCGTGGAAATTGTATACAGGCGAACCGATAAATAGTGCTTCTGATGCACTAAAGATAGTTAGATTTTATGAACTAAGATGGCGAGTTGAAGAGTTCCATAAAGCGTGGAAGTCAGCGGGCACTCAAGTTGAGTCGTTTCGCATGCAAACGCGAAATAATCTAGAAAAGATCATTGTAATAACAGCATTTATTGCGGTGAGACTTCTCCAGTTACGCGAGCTTGTTGTCGATAAAGATAATGCAAAATCAATTAGTTGCGACAATTTTTTTTTTTTTTTTGAATGGAAACTGTTGTGGTCAAAGACTGAAACTAAAAAAGCACCTAACACAACACCTTCATTACATTGGGCTTATTATGCACTTGCCAAATTAGGCGGGTGGCACAACAGCAAGCAAACAGGTGTTGTTGGTTGGGAAGCTTTATGGAAAGGTTGGTTTTCACTGAGCAAACTGCTAGAAGGCGCTCGATTCATGCAAGCGCAACAACAGGAGATGTGATCAAGAGACAG
>NZ_WTKZ01000117.1:0-1517 GCF_011378805.1 Pseudoalteromonas sp. Z9A6 | reverse complement strand
AATGGCAGTGTGTAAACAATTGGCGCAATAATGTCGTCAGTGTGGTTTACGTTAATAACACGCATTGTGTCGTCTGACTCAAAGTGTGAATCTTTATCTGCGAATACGTAAATAATGCCGCCACGTGCGCGTACTTCTTCTACATTTGATTTAAGCTTTTCTAGCAATTCGTTATTTGGTGCTACAACAATAATTGGCATGTCGGCATCAATAAGTGCTAATGGGCCGTGTTTTAGCTCGCCCGCTGCGTAGGCTTCTGCGTGAATGTACGAAATCTCTTTAAGCTTAAGCGCACCTTCCATTGCGATTGGATATTGTGAGCCACGACCTAAAAACAGTGAGTGATGCTTGTCGGCAAATTCTTCTGCAAGGTCTGCAATGCCATCTGCAAGCAGTAATGTTTCTTCAAGCTTAGCCGGTAGTACTTTTATAGCATTAACAATAGCACTTTGATCAAGGCCTTTTTCTTGCGCGATAGACGCAGTAAGCATTAACAAACCAACTAATTGTGTAGTAAACGCTTTAGTAGAAGCTACGCCAATTTCAGCGCCCGCTTTGGTCATAAACGCTAGGTCTGATTCGCGTACAAGCGATGAACCAGGTACGTTACAAATGGTCATTGATGCCATGTAACCTTGCTCTTTAGCTAGGCGTAATGCAGCTAGTGTATCGGCTGTTTCACCCGATTGTGAAATAGTCACAAGCAGGCTGTTTTCGTGTACAAACGACTGGCGGTAGCGAAATTCTGAGGCAATTTCTACATTACAGCTTACGCCTGCAAATTGCTCAAGCCAGTAACGGGCAACCATACCCGAATGGTAAGACGTACCACAGGCAATAATTTGTACGTGTTTTACATCTTTAAATATTTGTTGTGCACTGTCGCCAAAAGCATCAATTGCTACGCAGTCGTCGTTTAAACGCCCTTCAAGGGTATTACGTACTGCAAGCGGTTGCTCGTAGATTTCTTTTAGCATGTAGTGACGGTAGTCACCTTTACCTGATGCATCTTGTGTGATGTTTGATTCAATCACTTCGCGCTCTACAGCGCCGCCATTTTCATCAAAGATTTCTACTGTGTCACGTGTAATACGCGCTACATCACCTTCTTCTAAGAAGATAAAGCTACGAGTAACAGGTAATAGTGCTAACTGATCAGAGGCAATAAAGTTTTCACCAAGGCCTAAACCAATAACAAGAGGGCTACCTGAACGTGCTACGATAATTTCATTGTCATTGTCTTTATCAAATACAACCGTACCAAACGCACCTTCAAATTGCTTAACAGCTGCCTGTACTGCAGCAAGTAAAGTAGTGTGCTGCTTACGAAGCTTATGAATTAAGTGCACCATTACTTCGGTATCGGTTTCAGATAGGAACTCGTAACCTTCTTCTTTAAGCGATGCGCGCAGGCTTGCGTGGTTTTCAATTATACCGTTATGCACAAGTGCTAACTGGTTGTTTGATACATGCGGGTGTGCGTTTTCTTCAGTAACGCTACCGTGTGTTGCCCAGCG
>NZ_WTKZ01000116.1:0-1868 GCF_011378805.1 Pseudoalteromonas sp. Z9A6 | reverse complement strand
CTAGATATTTAGCAATTTAGGCTGACACAGAATTCTGAACGCCCTCCATTAAGTTGGAATCAAAAAATCGTAAGCTAACGAACCTATCTAGGCGCTATGTGACAGGAAATTGCTTATAACAACAATATTCGCCCCCGTTTATTAGACCTCACGATTATTTTTATCATACACATTCTCAGGATTTATTTGCATTAGTAGTGCGGGGTTATCTATTGGCTTAAATCCGTATTGCGCATAAAGCCCGTGGGCATCCGATGTCGCTAATAAAAAGCGCCTGAGCCCTTGCAGCTCAGGGTGCTCTACTATCGTTTTAATAAGTAATTTACTCAGCCCATTACCTTGCAAGTGCGGGGCAATAAATACATCTGCTAAATAGGCAAAGGTTGCTTTATCGGTAACCACTCGGGCAAATCCAACTTGCTGGTTATGATCGCTGTAAACACCAAAGCACATTGAGTTATAAATAACGTTAAAGTTGAGTTTGCTTTTGTCTGTGCTAATTGAGTAGTTACTAATGTTTGCGCTCATAAGTTAATAGTCTTTTTTACCAATGCTTTTATAAGCGTTTATATAACTTTTTCTATAAATAATCTTTAACGTTTTTTAGCTGTTTGTCGTGTACTTTTGAAAGTACTAACAATGAGCAAATAGCCCCAAATAACGCCAGTCCCATATCTGATTGGGTATCCCACACGTAACCTTGCGTGCCTAAAAACGCTTCTGCGTTTTCGCCGCTTAACACTGCAACCCACCACTCTATTAATTCGTAAAAGGCGCTAAATGCTAAACATACTGAAATAACAAAGGTGATTAACCAGCCTCGACCATTTACTACTTTTTTGCGCAGTAAAATTTCGCGTGCTAGTAGTGCAGGTACAAACCCTTGAAAAAAGTGCCCTACTTTGTCGTAGTTATTACGCTCGCTACCAAATAGGTTATCGAACAAAGGGACTTCGGCGTAGGTGTAATGCCCGCCAATCATCAGCACTATGCAATGCGCTAAAATAAATGTATACAAAATAGGGGTAAGTTTAAAGTGGCTATAGGTACTTGCTAGCAGCACTAAACCAATAATTGCGGGGATAACTTCAAGCAGCCATGTAAATTGATCTTTTGGGTTAATACCAGACCAAATTAATACAATAAAAAACAGGCTCAGCCATAAATACTTCATTTAGAATCCTTTTCTAAATTGATCAAATTTACGGCATTTTACGCCTTTGAAATAAACGACGCTACCTATAGTTTGTTTTTGCGGTAATGCGATTAAACAAAGTAGGAAAAAAGCGCTTAATTGTTGGCGCCCAACCACTTAAACCTTTGCCAATAATCACTTCGTCTTTTTTATTGCTAATGGCACGAATCATTTTTGAAGCCGCTACGCTTACATCCATGCCATTTTCTATCGACTCTTCTGGTTTATTTTGCGCTATGCCTTGCTCGTTTAGTGAGTTATGCGCAATTGCTGTTTTAATAGAGCCTGGGCAAATTGTTAAACAATGAATGTTATGTTGTGCTACTTCTGCACGTAGGCAATCCATAAAACCAACAACCGCATATTTAAAACCCGAATAACCCGTTCTAAATTTTGAACCTACTTTACCCGCCACACTACTAATAGACACAATTGAGCCACTGCGCCTTGCCACCATAGTAGGCAATACAGCTTTAGTAAGTGCAATTAAGCCAAAGTAATTAACCTCCATTAATTGGCGATACACGTTAAAATCGTTTTCTAAAAATAAACTGCGCTGCGATACGCCGCCGTTATTAATTAAAATATCTATTACAGGAAGCTCGCTCATTTTTTTTTTTTTTTTACTCAGTACATGCTCTGGCTGGGCTAAGTCCAGTGGCACAACTAAGTG
>NZ_WTKZ01000115.1:0-1971 GCF_011378805.1 Pseudoalteromonas sp. Z9A6 | reverse complement strand
GATGTGATAAATGATAGCTAATCATTTATCAATGAGAGATACAAGGCGCTCAGCTTGCTGGCTGTGACGAGCGAAGCTCGTAATTTCTATATTTGCTCACTTGCCGTTTTTGCTTAACCTTTATAACCGTTAGGGTTATTTGACTGCCAGCGCCAGGTATCTTGCATCATTTCATCAATACCGCGCACTGCTTCCCAGCCAAGTTCATTAAGTGCTTTTTCTGGCGCTGCATAACACGCTGCAATATCACCAGGGCGGCGAGGTGAAACCTGATAGGGTACAGCCTGATCGCTTGCTTTAATAAATGCATTAACCATTTGTAGTACAGAGTAACCATTACCAGTACCTAGGTTATAAACTAATGCCCCCGTGCTGCTGGCAATTTTATCAAGCGCTTTTAAATGACCAATCGCTAAATCTACAACATGTATATAGTCGCGCACGCCTGTGCCATCAACTGTGTCGTAGTCATCACCAAATACAGCAAGCTGCTTTAGTTTACCTACTGCAACTTGGGCAATAAATGGCAGTAAGTTATTAGGAATACCGTTAGGGTCTTCGCCAATCAAGCCCGATTCATGTGCACCAACAGGATTAAAGTAACGCAAAATAGCAAACGCAAAGCGCTCATCTGATTTAGCGATATCTTGTAGCATCATTTCAACCATTAACTTAGATGTGCCGTAAGGGTTAGTAGTGCCGCCTACAGGAAAGTCTTCTTTGATTGGTAAGCTTGCAGGGTCGCCGTAAACCGTGGCTGACGAGCTAAATACCAATTTAAATACACCCGCATCGCGCATCGCATCAACAAGAGTAAGCGTACCTTGAACGTTGTTTTGATAGTACTCAACTGGCTTTGCAACCGACTCGCCTACTGATTTTAAACCCGCAAAATGTATAACACTATCAACCGTGTGTTTTGCAAATACAGAATCTAAAAAGGGTTTATCGAGAATATCGCCTTGGTAAAAAGTGGCTTCTTTACCTGTTATATTTTTTACGCGCGCAAGTGATTCTTGTGATGAGTTACTTAAGTTATCAATAACAACAACATCGTTACCTTGCTGTAAAAGTTCTAAAACAGTGTGCGAGCCAATATAGCCTGCGCCACCGGTTACTAAAATAGTCATGAAAGCTCCGTGGGTACCTTTTATCAATTAAGTTAATTTCACCATAAATAGAGGTGATTTACATGTTTTATCTGTAATTTATATGATTTTAATCGTATTTTTTTGATATCAGCACATTAAATGCTTTTGATTACATTTTGTGCAAAACAAGTAACACTTGATTGGTAAGATTAAGTTATAGTTAATAAACAAGTGCTAAAATAGCTTTAGTAATAGCTAATACTAGGTTTACTCCAATCCACACTTTTGTGATTGGTTACCTCTTTGGAGAAAGATATGAATTTAGTTAAAAAAATAGCAACAACAATGTGTATCGCATTACCTGCGCTTGCCCATGCTGGTGAGTCTGTTGTTAAATGGAATGACTTTAATGATTATCGTGATGTGCGAGCGTCTAACCAAGCTAAGGGCTCGTATCACAAAAGTGTGGCAGCAAGTTTCGAAAAGCATATGGCTAAACTAGCCGAGCAATTGCCAAAAGACTATAAATTAAATGTAGAGTTTACAGATTTAGATTTAGCAGGTGATGTGCGTTATGGTGGTATGGAGGAAATTCGTGTAGTAAAACCAATTTATTTTCCACGCATTAAGCTAAATTATTCGTTAACCGATAACGACGGTACAGTGCTAAGTAAAGATACTGATGTGGAGCTTAAAGATATGGGCTTTATGGATAAAATTAAAATGGGCCGCGACGAATCATTTTATTACGAAAAACGCTTACTAACAGAGTGGTTTGGTGAACAAATATTACCAAGTTTAGATTAACTGAAAATAAAAATGCCGCTAAATAGCTAACACCATTCAGTTAAGCATGCTTTGACTTAATGGTGTACCGAGT
>NZ_WTKZ01000114.1:0-2418 GCF_011378805.1 Pseudoalteromonas sp. Z9A6 | reverse complement strand
TGTTTTCTTAATAATACTGAAATGACACAGATTTCTAAACACTACCTTTTTTAATACGTGTAAGTAACGTATTAATTCGTGTGATTAGAAAACAAGTTATCAATAAGCTCATCTTCAAGTGCAAAACGTGCTTCTAATGCCTCACCAATAACAGATAAGTCATTATCAAAGTCTTTTAATAAGTCTTCTTTGTCTACTTCTGCGTACTTATCATTAAAATCTAACGCCACATCGGTTGTGCTAGAAATACGCGGGTAAATAGAGTTTGCAAGCTCTTGGCTTTGTAAGCCCTTTTTTTCGCATGCTTTTGCTATATCGTCATATACTTCAAAATGGCCTGCAGATAGGTAATCCATTAAAAGCTGGCAAAATGATTCAATTAGTTTTGGCTCTGGCAATGCTTGATCTTGCTTCTCGTACGGCGTAAAGCCTGCAATTTTGCAGTAAAGTACAATAAGTTCTTGGCGTTCGTTTAGCCATTTATCAATTACTGTGTGGCTACCACCCCATTTTTGTTGAGCTTTTTCTACACGCGTCAGCATAACTGTTCTCCTAGCTGGGTTGGTCTTTCAATTAGAATATAATAAGTTTATGTACATCAAGATATATTTAATTTGCGCGTATATCAACAAGTAAAGTTGAGCTACTTTGAGGGGTGTACCTTTTTATATAATCTAAGGCGAGAGATTTTATTTTAGGCAAGAAAAAACCACCAGTTACGGTGGTCTAATTTCTTTCAGTGACTTGTTATAACAAGCTTTCTTATTTTTATGAGATGATTTTTATTGTTATTATTTTAAAACATTTATTTTTATTGTTTTAAGATTTTTATTATTGTTTTTGTTAACGCGGGACAAACAATAACAAGGTTTTTGTAATGTTGCAAACGTATTAATGAAAAGTTTTAAATGTTATTTATTTTTGTTTGTTTTATAGTCAAAAGGGATTAAAAAACTCCATTCTATTGATCTACCTCTAGGTAAAGCTGTTTTCGTCCCTAAGCAATAGAGGGTCGAAGAATATGGTGGTACAATCTTGCACAATTTATACAAGTCTTAGGATCATTTACGCCATGAGCGAATTAAAAAACGACCGTTATTTACGTGCACTTGCAAAACAACCTGTTGATGTAACTCCGGTATGGATGATGCGCCAAGCAGGACGCTATTTACCAGAGTATCGCGCTACACGTGCACAAGCGGGCGATTTTATGAGCCTGTGCCGTAATGCTGAGCTTGCATGTGAAGTTACACTGCAGCCATTACGTCGCTACCCGTTAGATGCCGCTATATTATTTAGTGATATTTTAACGATTCCAGATGCGATGGGTTTAGGTCTTTACTTTGAAACTGGCGAAGGCCCTAAGTTCGAACGTCCTATTTCATCTCTTGCTGATGTTAAAAAAATTCCAAAGTTAGACCCTACAGACGAGCTTGGCTACGTAATGAACGCAGTAAGCACTATCCGTCGTGAGCTTAAAGGCGAAGTACCGCTTATTGGTTTTTCTGGTTCACCTTGGACGCTAGCAACTTATATGGTTGAAGGCGGTAGCAGCAAAGTATTTGGTAAAATCAAAAAAATGGCGTTTGCAGAGCCGCAAACACTTCATTTATTACTCGATAAGTTAGCTGATTCAGTTATTGATTACTTAAATGCTCAAATTAAAGCTGGCGCGCAATCGCTAATGGTATTTGACTCATGGGGCGGTGTATTAAGCCCGCGCGATTACAACGAATTTTCACTACAATACATGCATAAAATTGTAGATGGCTTAATTCGTGAATACGATGGTCGTAAAGTACCGGTTACTTTGTTCACTAAAAATGGTGGTCAATGGATTGAAGCTATTGCAGCAACAGGCTGTGATGCAATCGGTCTTGATTGGACTATTAATATCAGCGACGCTAAGCGCCGCGTGGGTGATAAAGTAGCTCTACAAGGTAATATGGACCCATCTATGTTACACGGTACACCAGAGCGTATTCGCCAAGAAGTAGGCACTATTTTAGAAGACTTTGGTACAGGCAATGGCCACGTGTTTAACTTAGGCCACGGTATTACACCAGATGTAGACCCTGAAAATGCTGGCGTATTCATTAATGCAGTACATGAGCTAAGTGCTAAGTACCATAAGTAATAGTCACTTAAACAAGCTTTAAAACTGTTTAAAAGTAAAAAACCCGCTAAGTTGCGGGTTTTTTGTTACCTATTTATAAAGGCTTTTAAAACTACTTATTTAAGCGGTTATTTAAATAAGCGATTTAAGCCATTTAATGCCGCAACACGGTAGGCTTCAGCCATGGTTGGGTAGTTAAATGTGGTATTTACAAAGTAGTCGATATTATTGCCACCATTTTTTTTTTTTTTTTTAGCTTGGCCAATGTGAACAATTTCAGAGGCACGTTCGCCAAAACAATG
>NZ_WTKZ01000113.1:0-2474 GCF_011378805.1 Pseudoalteromonas sp. Z9A6 | reverse complement strand
CCCCGCTAATTTCTTAGCAGGGATTTGTGTATAAGAGACAGCTAATTAGCGCCTTTTTGCATTATGGCTATATATAAATTTAATGCTGATTGATCATGTGCGTTGCTAGTTGAGAGAATGATTGCTTTAAGCCTTCACGCAACAACGGATTGTCTATTTCTATATCCAGCGTTTTATTCATGCAGTACATCCACTGATCGCGCAATGCTTTATCTACAGTAAAAGGCATATGTCTTTTACGTAGCATTGGCTGGCCATGTTTTTCAGTAAATAGGTTTGGCCCGCCTAACCAACCAGATAAAAATTCAAAAAATACTTGGCGAATTCGATCTAATGGCAGAGGATGCATATCATATAACGGTTTAGCGTATTCATCTGACTCCATTATGTCGTAGAATCGATTGGAGATAGCTCGCGCCCCTTTCTCTCCACCTATTATTTCATACGGTGTTTTTTCAGGAGTAGGAGCCTGTTGCTCGGGAGCCGGCTTAGATTTAGAAAAAAGTCGTTTAATCATATTACTTATCATCGTTAATAGGCAGTGTTATAGCTGCAAAGAGGTTGCTTTAAAATGGACAAATATGCGGTTTTTGGAAATCCAATTAAACATTCAAAATCCCCCGCGATACATAAACAATTTGCTGTATCACTGGGTGAGCAAATCGACTATCGCGCAATATTAGCACCTATCGATAACTTTGAAAAAACAGTATTGTCTTTTTTTGAGCAAGGCGGTGTGGGTGCTAACGTTACAATGCCATTTAAAGAGCAAGCTTATGCAATGGCTGATGAGCTTACGCCATTAGCCAAAATAGTAGGGGCTGTTAATACATTAAAAAAACGAGATGATGACTCATTACTCGGTGATAACACCGATGGTGTGGGCTTTGTAAATGATTTACTCGCTAATGAAGTAGCCATAACTAATAAACGCATTTTAATCATAGGTGCGGGCGGTGCTGCTCGAGGGGTTATTTTACCTTTGTTAGAGCATAACCCTCAGGAAATAATAATAGTTAATCGCACAGCACAAAAAGCCAAAGAACTCGCAGAGCTGTTTACCCAATATGGACCAGTATCTGGCTTTGGTTTTGATGATTTACCAGTAAGCGATTACTCACTAATAATAAACTCTACCTCTAGCAGTATGAATAACGAACTTCCAGCACTTGATAAAAAACACATAACTAACTGTGAAGTCGCTTATGACATGTTTTATTCACTGCAAAATACCATTTTTATGAATTGGGTTGCACAGCATAATATTAACGCTAAGCTTTTAGATGGCAGTGGCATGTTAGTTGGCCAAGCTGCTCAAGCATATTATGTATGGCGTAATAAAATGCCAAAAATACTTCCCGTCGTTGATGCGCTCAAACAAGGAATGCTTAAATGAATCAGGCAATACAATTTATAGATAGGCTAGAGTTTAGAGAGCCCGATCATCAGTTAGTATTTTTTGCACAAGTTAGTGGCATGCTGGTGGAGTGTGTAATAGAAGTAAATACACTTAAATTAACAGACGAAAGCCATGCAACAGAGTATTTTGAAAAGTATCGTTTTGATTACGAAGAACGTGCCGAGGAGCTTATCGAAGAAGAGAGCTATAACTCGGCAGGCCAAATTGAAGTAAGCTTATTAACTTAAATTAGCTATTTCAGCTAAATACTCATCTTTAAGTGATACGTAGTTATTGGCAGATATTTTTAAAAAGGCAAGTTCTTGCTCCGTTAGAGGGCGGGCTTGCTTAACCGGACTCCCTACATATAAGTAACCAGACTCTAAGCGTTTGTTTGGTGGTACCAAAGATCCCCCACCTATCATTACATCATCTTCAACAACCACGTTATCCAAAATAATAGCGCCCATACCTACAAGTATACGGTTTCCTAATATACATCCGTGCAGCATTACCTTATGACCTACAGTTACATCGTCACCTATAATAAGTGGATAACCATCTGGATTGCTTTTAGTTGCACGAGATAAATGCAATACACTGCCATCTTGTATATTGGAGCGTTTACCAATACGTATATAGTTAACATCGCCTCGGGCAGCTACTAAAGGCCAAACACTACTATTATCACCTAAAGTAATATCACCAACCAAAACTGATGACTCATCAATATAAACAGACGAATTAAACGAAGGAGTTACACCTTTATAAGAACGGATTGCCATATTTAGTACCTTTTAGATAATAGTTATTAGCTTTGAGTGTATCAGCAAGGTTATTTTTGTACCATAAAAGGCACCGTTTGGTTACAAAACTATCAGTTTCAGGGGGTTTAGTTCAGATACTGACCGAACAGTATCTTTTTTTACTTTTTCTTTAAAAAAGTACTTGCGTAAAAATCTGTTCTCCCTATAATGCGACCCCACTGAGACGGGAAACGCTGAAGCATAGCGAGGCACGAACTACCTCAGAGAGTTAAATAAAACTTCGGTTTTAAATTGTCGAAAGAAAGTTT
>NZ_WTKZ01000112.1:0-2594 GCF_011378805.1 Pseudoalteromonas sp. Z9A6 | reverse complement strand
GCGGGTAACCCAGCTCGTGAAATAAGAACATTATAGCTATTACCGATGTTATCTTTTCGTCGAGAGTCGCTACGCTAGCCCGACCTACGTGATGGGTGTTGGTATGAGTGTCTGTTAACTGCGCATATTTTACTTTTCTGCAGAGTAAATGTCCGGTGATCATCACCTAGATATTGATATTCCAAGGCAATAATTGTTCTATGTCTGGCTCAGGCTGACAAAGCTCATCGAGGCAATGCATGATGTAATCAAATGGCGTTAAGCCGTTGGATCTTGCAGTTTCGATGATGCTGTATAGGTGAGCGCTTGCTATTGCCCCGCGTGAGGTTTGGCTAAACATCCAGTTCTTACGGCCAATAACAAATGGTTTGATAGCACGCTCGGCGCGGTTATTGTCGATATTAAGCTGACCATTTTCAAGGTAAACTATAAGTTTATGCCATTGATTAGCGAGATAGGTTGCTGCCTCTGCTAACTTGGTTTTCCCGACTAAACGTGGCTGGTTTTGCTCTAGCCATTTATGCAGTTTATCGATAATAGGTTTCGCTTGCTCTTGCCTTATTTCATGCTTTTGTTCTGGTGTTTTATCGTTGAGTTTTGATTCAATGCCGTACAGTTTTTGAATAAGACTCAAGACTACGTCGGCTTTGCCTGTCTTGTTTTTACCCTGCACGTGTTTTGCTTCTATAAATTTACGACGTGCATGGGCCCAGCAACCAACTAGTGTTGATTGCGTTTGTGCATACGCTTGATAACCATCAACCTGTAAATAGCCCGAATAGCCATCCAGATAATTAACCACACAGGAAGCTGCCCGACTGTTTTGATAGTCGTAAAGAACAATGTTTGGTATTGGGTTGTGTTTATTTATAGCCGATGGCGAATCCGTGCCGGTACAATATAGCCACATGTAACTTTTTACTTTGTCGGCGTTGACCACATTGACCGTCGTTTCATCGGCATGTATCGCAGGCTGTTTAAGTAACGCGTGTTTCAGTCGTTGTATCAGCGGTTCAAACAAGGTAGCGGATGCGAGTACCCAGTCACTCATGGTTTTACGGCTAAGCTCAATGCCGTATTGCTTGAACATCGACTCTTGTCTGTGCAGTGGCAGTGCATATTGATATTTGCTGGTGATGATTTGACTTAACAAACTGGACGTGGCCATGCCTTTGTTGATGGCCATGTTTGGCATCTTGGCTTGTTTAATACTGTTATTCGACCCTGACTTATCACATTCACGACACGCGTACTTTGGGCGAATATGCTCAATGACTTTTATCTTTGCGGGGACGAAGTCGAGCTTTTCGCTGACGTCTTCACCCATTTTATGCAACTCATTACCACAGCAGTTACACAACTTGTCTTCTTCGGCAATGTCATGAATCACTTGCTCACGGGGCAAGTCTTTGGGTAATGGTTTGCGCTTTGGTGTTTTGCGAGTGTAGCTAATCTCTTGCGTAGCAAGCTCATCAGGTTGCTCAATGATGTCTTCGGCTTCATTAAACAATTCACCTTGTGCGTCAAAGGCTTCGGCACTTTTACCAAATTGTTTTTGTTGCGCTAGGCGGAATTGTTCCTCTAGATAGCGGTTTCTTGCAGTCGCTTGCGCTAATTTTTCAGCGTGCTCTACCAGCAGCTTTTTAAGCAAAGCCGGATCGTCTGGAAGGCAGTTAACATCAATATTCATCCTTTTATTTTATAATGTTTTTTACCGTAAACTAGCTTAATGCGATGGTTAATATTGATCCCGCGACGATCTAAATAATGCTAGCGTTTTCGATGTTGATTTGTTGATGCCCTATGACATCATACCCAGATAATAACCAGTGTAATTGTTGCTCGGTTAAGTTTAGGGTGTCGGCGCTGAGGTTTTTCGGCCATTTAAATTTGTGCTTATCGAGGCGTTTATACCACAGGGTAAAGCCTGTGTTATCCCAATACAATATCTTCAGCTTATCTCGGCTTTTATTACAAAAAACAAACACGGCACCGGATAGCACTGACAGTTCGAGTTCACTTTCAACAATGGCCGCTAAGCCATTAATGGATTTTCTGAAGTCGACAAACTGATTGCAAAGGTACACGTCGGGCACATCAATAAACATGTTCATGCTTGCAGCGCCTTTATTAAATTAGCCACCCATGTAGGCTCAGATGAGGTTGGTATAGTTAAATGAGTTTCACCATGAGATAACGTGATTGAGGCATTCACTTTATGGGGAATAGCTTTGTTTTGCACTTTCACCAATTTAGGTGCTTTTGCAGCGTCTTGTAACTTAGACCGATATTTATAAAAGTTTGAAGTGGGTAACATGTTTTCTTTACAAAATGCGACAATAGATAAGCCGCTGGTTTGTTGATGCTCAATCAATTTTTGCCAGTCATTAAGGGTTCTTTTTTGCATAATACCTCCAGTAGAAACTGACGGTATTTTCAATTAATTAAATCCACTCTGCTAGGTGTCGTTGCTCGGACGCTCACTCTGCAGACGTCAAAAAGCCCGACTATTTCTAGTCAGGTTCTCTACAATTTGAGGTCTGTGCGCTACGCAGTAGGATGTCGTAGTGCCCACGGCGGTGGAGAGCCACAGT